>DOCS01000176.1:614-6674 GCA_003503355.1 Opitutia bacterium | reverse complement strand
ACATACAACGGCGCGGATGGCGGCGCGATCGATACGTTCATTCCAGATGAATTTTATGACTCTTTTATTCAATACTATCGACAACCGGGGCGTGACCTCACCGCCCTATTGTTTCAATATGATAGCGACGTGGTCCTCGTTTATCGACGCAAATGAGTCGATAAACACGACCTGAGTGTTATCCAATCCTCCTCACCCCCAGCCCCTACCCCTATGAGCTTAAACGACTTCAACCACTACCTAATTCAAACCGGCCAAAACGACAACCTCTCCGAGGTCGAATCATCCCCGTGGGAAGATATACCGACTAGCAAGAAGGTCGCGCTGGAAGAATTGAGCCAGCTGCATCTGCGCCTCGCAGACTTGCAACAGCGCTTCCATGTCGACCGCCGCAAAAAGCTATTACTTGTGCTGCAAGGCATGGATACCAGCGGTAAGAACGGCACCATCAAGCATGTCTTCCGCGGGGTGAATCCGCAGGGCGTGCACGTGTCCAGTTTTGAAAAGCCCACCGGTCGCGAATTAGCGCACGATTATCTGTGGCGCGTGCACAAATGTACGCCGTCCAATGGCGAGATCATGATTTTTGACCGCAGTCACTATGAAGATGTGTTGGCGGTGCGCGTCAACCAGCTCAAGCCGGAATCGGTGTGGAAGAAGCGCTACCGGCACATCAACGATTTCGAGCAATTACTGGTCGACGAAAATACGATCATCCTAAAGTTCTTCCTGCACATCGACCGTAAGACTCAGAAGCAACGCCTGCAGGAGCGGCTCGATGTCCCCGCCAAGAACTGGAAGTTTGATAGTTCCGATTTGGTCGCACGCAGTCAGTGGCCAGAGTATGAGAAGGCCTATGAAGATGTCTTTGAGCAGACCAGCAAGCTGCACGCGCCGTGGTACGTGATTCCCGCAAATAAAAAATGGGCGCGCAATTTACTAGTCGCCCGCATCGTGGTTGCTTGCCTAGAAGACCTACACCTCAGCTATCCGACAGTCGATTACGACCCTGCGCAGGTTCAAATCGATTGATTGGCCTCAGCGCCTGCCGTGGGGCTCGTCCGTCACAAGCGGGTGGATGACGGCAAGGCAGGTGACGATGCCTTTGCCGAGAATGGCAAAGTGGCAAACGCGTGCGAGGTCATTGCCGCGAATTAAAAGTGGGCACGCAAGTTGCTAGTTGGTCATATCGTGGTTGCTTGTCTGGACGACTAGCACCTTCGCGATCCACCAATCGACGACACCGCTTAGCAGCTTGAAGTCGATTGATTGTAACATCCACAGCTCATGGCCAACACTATACCACTCATACATTCCGCGCTCCCTGGGCATCGCAACGCGCTGCAATCGGTGCGCGAAATCCTGCTCGCCAATGCCTTGATGATCGGAGAAATCCCTTCACCCACCGATGCGGAGGAAGAACGCATCACATTTTTAAGCAATCGCTTCACGGAAGATGGATTAGACAACATTTCGATCGACCAAGCTGGCAATGGCATGGCGATCCTGCCAGGCACGATCGGAAAAAACAACATTTTGGTCTGTGCGCACGCCGACACCGTGTTCAGTGAAAAAGTCGACCACGCCATGTCAGTCGGGCCCAACAGTATCAAAGGCCCGGGCATTGGTGATAACAGCCTCGGACTCGCCGCGGTGGTCACGCTGCCCGAAATCCTCAAACGGCTGGGAATCACTTTCGAAGACAACCTGATTCTAATGGGCTGCTCCCGTAGTTTGGGACGTGGCAATCTGGGGGGCATGCGCTTTTTCCTCGAACATAATAAACGCCCGATTCGCGCTGGAGTGTGCATCGAAGGCATTGAGTTAGGACGGCTCAGCTATGCGTCGATTGGCATGCTGCGAGGCGAAATCAACCTGCAAGTGCCGACGAAATACGATTGGACGAAATTCGGCGCTTCGGGTGCCGTCGCGATTTTGACAAAGGTCGTGCAGCGGATCATGGAAATCCCGATTCCGATGGAGCCAAAAACAAAGATCCTGTTCGGCTCGATGAGTTCAGGCACTTCGTTCGGCACGCAGCCCACATCTGCGAATTTGCGCTTTGAAATCCGTAGTGAGCAAACCGGCATGGTCAGTAAACTGCGTGATCAGATTGAAGATATTATCGACGAAATTGCCAACGGTTCGGACACCCGAATCGAGCTGTCGATAATCGCCCAGCGAAAGCCCGGCGGTTTGCCCTACGCGCACCCGATGGTTAAATCAATGCGTGCCATCCTCGATACACTAAAGGTGAACCCACGCGTGGAACCCAGCGTCGGCGAGCTGAGTGAATTAATCAACAAGGGGATACCGAGTGTCACCTTGGGGCTCACCAAAGGGACCCACAAAAACGAATTGAATGAATCGATTGAGATCACCCCGACCTTTGACGGGCTGGCTCAATTGGTCGCACTCTTACAATCAATCGATGGAGGCTTCTGCGATGAGTAATAAAATTGAAAAGTGGCTCGAAACCAACACCTTTCACCACGGTGAGTTTTGGGACATTCTGGAACTGGTGAAGGCGAAGGAGGAAAAAGGGCTAAAGATCTCCCTCTGTATCCCGACACTGAACGAGGAAAAAACGATCGGCAAAGAGATCGTGATCTTTCGCTCTGAATTAATGGAGCGCTATCCCCTGATTGATGAGTTTGCGGTGATTGACTCTGGCTCCGAGGATAATACCTGCGAAGTCGCGGCCTCATTCGGTGCCGACGTCTACCGTGCCGCGGATATCCTGCCCGAAGTCGGCGAAAAGCGCGGCAAGGGTGAAAATCTGTGGAAGGCGATCTACCAATTGAAAGGCGACATCATCGTCTATGTGGATGCGGATATTAAAAATATCCACCCGCGCTTTGTGACCGGCATTGTGGCGCCGTTGATCAAGAACGACACCATCAAATATTGTAAGGCGTTCTATGATCGGCCGATGGCCTATTCTTCCGGCATCCGCTCCAGCGGCGGCGGACGTGTCACCGAAATCCTGATACGTCCGTTGTTCTCGCTATTTTTCCCCGAACTGACTTCCCTGATCCAGCCCCTGTCCGGAGAGTTTGCGGTGCGCCGCGAAGTGTTGGAGCGCATCCCCTTTCCGATTGGTTACGGGGTCGAAACCGCGCACATTCTGGATGTGTACAAGGAATGGGGGCTCGAAGCCTTCGCTCAGTGCGATCTGGACCAGCGCATTCACCGCAATCAAAGCACCAACGCGCTGGGCAAAATGTCGTTTGGCATCTTGCAGACCTTTCTTAATCGGCTGAAAAGCTACGGCATGGTCGATCGACTGCCCGAATTGTCGACAATTTACCGGCAGTTTCAGGCCGAAGGAAATCGCTATGAACAGCTCACTCGCGAGATTGTCGAATACGAGCGCCCGCCAATGATTACCATCCCCGCCTACCGCGAAAAATACGGTATCACCGAATGAGTACCCCACTACGCATTGCGATCGTCCACCACCACTTAAAACGCGGCGGAGTGACCCGAGTGATTGAATCTACTCTGCGTGGCTTCAAACAACTCAAGCAACCACCGGCATGTGTGGTCCTGTGCGGAGAGGCACCCAACAATGCCGAATTCCCCGGCGCCTGCGTGGTGGTCGCTGGACTGCATTACAGCAATGCGCAGACCACGACGCCCTCCCCCGAAGTCCTATTCGAGCAACTGCGCGGTGCGGCTCGTACCGCGCTGGGGGGCGAGCCGGACATTTGGCACATCCACAATCACTCCCTGGGCAAAAATACTGCGCTACCGGGGCTGATTGCCCTGATGGCCGATGCTGGCGAATCGCTGCTCCTGCAGATGCACGATTTCGCAGAGGACGGTCGGCCGGACAACTACCGCCTCAATCAAAGCGATGCGGCGTATGCCAGCCGTCTCTATCCAGGCGCACCACATGTGCACTACGCGGTACTCAATGCGCGTGATCGCTCGTTTTTTAAACACACCGGCGTTGCCAACAACCAGCTACACCTGCTACCCAACCCAGTCGAAACCAGTCAGCTGCATGGCAATGTGCCGGCCGCCAAGATCAAGCAGATCCGCCAGACATTAGCCGCACAGCGGCTGTTGCTAGCACCAGTTCGAGCTGTGCGACGCAAGAACTTCGGCGAAATCCTGCTGTGGGCCGCCCTCGCCCCCGTAGGCGATGTATTTGCCACCACCCTCGGCCCGACCAATCAAAATTACACGGCGGCCTATCAGCACTGGCAGGCATTCGCGAGCCAACATAAGTTGCCGGTCCACTTTGCCATCGCCGAACAATATCCGCACTGGGAGTTTGAAGCGATCATGCAGAGCGCGGATGCCATCCTCAGTACCAGTATCGCTGAGGGCTTCGGACTCGCTTTTCTGGAACCTTGGCTGTTTGGCAAGGCGATCGTCGGGCGCAATCTGCCGCAGATCAGCGGCGATTTTGTCGCATATGGTATAGATCTGAGTGGGCTCTACAGCGCGATTGGTATCCCCAGTGAGTGGATTGACCTGACAGCCTTGCGCAGCGCGATTCAGTCCGGCCTGAACAAAGCGTACGCGGCGTATGCCACCCCACTGCCCGCGGATGCCGTCGAGCTGGCGATGGGCGCGATCCGGTTACCAGAGGACCGCATTGATTTTGCTGGCCTGAATGAAACATTACAGCAAGCGGTGATCGAACGACTGGTTGGCGACAAAGCGGCGCGCCAGTGCATCACCGACGACCTGACCGCCAGTATGGCTGGCGAAGACACAATCCAGCACAACGCGGCGATCATTCGAGCGAGCTACTCAACCGAACATTACGCGCAGCATCTGAGTGAACTGTACCAAGACATTGCGCAGCAACCCGCGCATCCCGTTCGAGCGCTGGATGCTCAAAAATTACTCGGCGCATTTTTGAAACCCGAAAATTTCCGCCTGCTACGCACTTAACGCATATGTCGAAGGCTCACTGGATCGATCTCATTTACAAACGCCGTGCAACCGAAGCGGTGCGCTTACCAGAGGACGCTGTCCCACGCTTACAGCGACTGGCTGGAATACGCGCGGTCGTGTTTGACGTCTATGGCACTTTATTTAGTTCCGGCGTCGGCGACATCAGCCTAGCTGCCGAAACCAACCGCGATGCGGCATTGAAAGCGACACTTGAGGCCAATGGCATCCGCCTGAGCAGCGCCGCGCAGGACATTCGTTTGGATGATCGTCTGCATGCAAGCATTCATCGGCATCAGGATCTGCGCCGCGCGGATGCCATTATTTACCCCGAAATCGATATACGCGCAGTGTGGGCTGAACTGATTCACTCACTGGTCGAAGGCAGACTGATCGAAATCGTCGCCGCAGAAAGCATCGAGACACTGGCGGTGGACTACGAAAGCCGCGTCAATCCGACTCAACCGATGCCGGGTCTGAAGCAGATGCTCACCAACCTGACTAGTCGAGGCGTGGTGATGAGCATGATCTCAAATGCCCAATTCTATACGCCGCTGCTGTTTGAAGCCTTCCTGTCACAAAACGCCGCCTACTTTGGTTTTTGCATGGATTGCGCAGTGTGGTCGTACGCCGAACGGGAGGGCAAACCATCGCCGCGGCTGTACCACATCGCCGCGCAGCGCTTCAGGCAGCATCACAACGTACAACCACACGAGATCCTCTATGTCGGCAACGACCTCAAAAACGACATCGGTCCGGCTCAGTCCGTCGGCTTTAAAACCGCACTCTTCGCCGGTGACCGACTCTCGCTGCGCCGCCGTGCACAGGACCCCGATTGTGGTGCGATTCGAGCCGACCTCGAGATCACTCAGCTAGCGCAGATTGTAGACTGTATTTAAGCTAAAATCAGCAATCAAACGACGACATAGCCGACAATCCGGACAAAGCCTACGTATACAATGCCTGGGCCAAAGAGCGCGAACTGCGAGTTGCCGTTGCTCCCCTCCGCGCTGTTTACGAAAAGCGACCGAGCACAAAAAATGGGGGCGACGGTCTCCAGTCTCCCCCATGAAACGATTGATCAACTCCAAGCCCCTCGCAGGGGTGCCGACTAACGACCAGGAATTGCCGCCTCAGTCGTAAAAATCG
>DOCS01000176.1:0-587 GCA_003503355.1 Opitutia bacterium | reverse complement strand
CATGCATAACGTACCACCGTCGGTTCGGCGATGTCGCGGATGCGACACCGTCACTTTTTTTTTACCGGTGATTTCAGCATTGGCCCACTGCCGCCGACGGTTCTCGCCGGCGGTCGTTTTCGCCGATTCCGTCCAACTGCCGGTCACGGAGACACAGTTTCTCCCGCATCCGCAAGGCCCCTGACGGGTACCTGGGTCTTGCGTTGAATAACCATATTGTCAGCAAAACAGAGCTGCCGATTGAACATCAGCCACACTGACTAGTGGCGCGGCAACTGCGATCAGAGCCAGCCACACGACTCGTTCTATCTTCACCTTTATTGTATGCATCATAATGAGTTTAATACCTAATAAAATACGGCCTTTGACAACAGTCACAACAACCCGATCACCGACCCAAATTGCCAAGCAAGAAGTGCTCTCAAAACAGCTAAACAAGAAGTGAAAAAACTGGGCAAGCGCTCTCTGTAGTGCCACGCGATTGCGCGCGTCCGCTCTCAGCAGCTGCCACATGCAACCGCATTTAAACGGTTCATATGACTGCTTTCTTATTTTTTTGCGTTACGAACGTATCAAGCATTTAGTTT
>DOCS01000244.1:344-2879 GCA_003503355.1 Opitutia bacterium | reverse complement strand
CGTAGCCCACTCCCCTGTGGCCAGTGGTTTCTGCCGCCGTAATTTTCCCGGGCCAACGGGCAATCAACGGCACCTGTATGCCGCCATCGAAATTGTAACGCTTCGAACCACGACGCCCCATCGTCCCGAGGAAACGGTCCTCGCCCCGGTAGTGCCCATCCCAAATTTTGTGGGAGTATTTCTGGTCCTCTGCCTTTTTCGCAGAGCGATAGTAGCTGGGCTCGTGCCCGTTATCGCTGGTGAAAAGCACTAGAGTGTTCTCCGCAAGGCCCAGCGCATCGAGCTTGTTCATCAGCGCTCCGACCGAGCAGTCCAGCTTATCAATCATCGAGGCATAAATGCGCTCGTTTTCCGCCCACTCAGTCCGGTCTTGATATCTGTAATCCTTGGGTGCAATGGATACCGGACCATGTGGTAGTTGACTCGCATACACCATAAAAAAGGGCTCGTCCCCATGCGCATCCAGATAGACCAGGGCCTTTTTCAGCCAAACATCTTCCGAATACGTCATCGATGCTTTGCCAATGGAAAAAGTGTTCGGTGTTCGCTTCGTCTGCTTCGGGTTTCCAGGCAAGGTCACTTTCCTGTCGTTTTCCCAATAGTATTCCGGATAGAAGCTCCAACAGATCACCGAATCCAGCAGGCCGACATAGTCATCGAACCCATACTCCCGCATCATTTCATGCGTGTCGGTAAATCCGACTCCAAGCTTGCCGAAATAGGAGGTGCGATAACCTGCTTTCCGCGCCACTTCGCCCAAGTAATCCGAATCGAAGTCACTCACAGGCCTCTTCAACAGGATCTGTTGGTTAAACTCCGCCTCTGTAATTTCACCACTGTGCAAACTCGATTCGAGCCCCCCTTTGGTTGGGGGCATGGCGTGTCCGGTGTGCAGACCGGACATCAGACTCGCCCGCGCAGGCGCACAGACATTGGCACCGTAAAAATCGGTAAACCTCAATCCTTGTTGAGCCAAGCGATCAATGTGGGGCGTTTCAATAGTCTGCTGCCCATAACATCCCAATAGCCCCGGCCCCAAGTCGTCGGCATAGATCAGCAAGATATTCGGTGGGGCAGCCGAGGCGATCGGCAAGCCAAGAGCGGCGATGAGGCCCGTCAATAAAACTAACAGTAGCCTCCTCATTCTACCTATTGAATCTGTAACTGAATACTCTGAGCGGTGTTCCACTTACGCTCTGCAATGTTCACCTGCCACAGATTATCCCCGAGATTTTCGACTGAGTTGACTTTGCAGTTTTCGGCACTGACGGCAACCAGGGCTTTTTGACTGTAGAACGTCAACGAACCTTCTTGCGCGCCGGCATCGCTCAACTCGATCACGATCGAAGACTTCGAGACTTGGATATTGTTGATTTCCGTGGCGCCTATCGAGAGGTGCAAATCCGAACCGACCAAGGTCGGACGCTCTGACGTAATCGGCGTAAAACGCAACAACGCTGAGGAGTAGTGCTCCAGTGGCGTAGTCATATAGCTATCCGTCGCATATCCGAGCACCTTGTTTGCCCAGAAATCAAACACCGCACACTTCACACCTTTCGGTAGGCCCGCAGCTTCAAAGTCGAGCGACAGCGACTGGGAGCCTTCGGTCACATTATACAGATTGTAGACCGCAAAGTCGCCGAACGGACGCTCTGCCGCAAAGCCCAGCGTGGTGTTATGCGGCGAGTTGCCAAGCGTCAGGAGCTGTGCCGGTTCGCGGCTGCCAGGGCGCATGATCTCGTAGTTGCGCCAGACGGCTTTCACATCGTCCTTATTGATCGGTTCACTGATCATCGCGGTGCCGCCGACCAATGTATTGATCGCATGCCAGGTGCGCCACATGCCCTCACCTTGCGGAGTGTAACCCACGCGACGGCTCTCCAGCTTCGGTGCGAGATAGGACACATCGGGATCGTTCTGCCACCACACGTTGTCGTAGATCTGAAAGCGCAAGACGGAATCGAGGCAGTGAGCGAATGATGCCGGGTGTGAGTCGGGGCCCACACGAGCAGCGTCGATAAATCCAACCACGCCACGCGTCGGACGGCCGAGGCAGGACAGCATATACATTTCTTCGCCGGCAGCCTCACGATAGAGCGTGTAAAGTTCACGGAAAATTTGCAGGCGTGTCTTGGTCGGATCTTCAAATGTATTTCCGATCCCATTGAAATCGATCTTGATATAGCCGTAGCCGCGCTCACGCGCATCGTTAATAATGTTGAACAGGAATTTTTTCGACTCCGGGTGATCCGAGCTAATCCAGTGCGCGCCAGCAGGATGAAACGGATTGGGATTCATGAAGCGCTCCAGACCACCGGCAGCCTTCTGAATCGCCTCGGGATTCGCTTTGGCCCATGGATGCTCGGGATTGATCATCAACGGCGCAAACCAGACACCCGGAATGCAACCGGCCTCGCGCACCGCTGCCGCGACACTCGCCATGCCGTCAGGGAATTTTTCGTTGGCAGTCCAATCGCCATCCATTTTTTGGTAACCATCATCGATTTGAATGATGCCCTTACCAAAGGTGTTCGG
>DOCS01000244.1:0-274 GCA_003503355.1 Opitutia bacterium | reverse complement strand
CCAGCCATAGATAGCGCCCTTGTTGCGACGCACGCCATGCGTCTCAGCGACCCAACGCGTCCACACATTCGTCGATGTCTTGGCGGACTCAAAAGAGAGAATCATTTCTTCACTGCGGCGGCTTTCACCGGCACGCACAAGCACGCTGTCCATTTGCACCACGCCTTTGACCACTTCGTTGCGCACCTCGACACTGATGTGCGCCTCGGCGGGCCCGACCGGACCAAGAAGAAAGCCTGTGCCATCCGCACGATACAACATCGCGACTTCATTG
>DOCS01000048.1 GCA_003503355.1 Opitutia bacterium | reverse complement strand
AAAATCCTCCACCTCGCGCGCTGTAGCTGAGCGTCTGGGCCTGATGCATGTCGACACCGGGGCACACTACCGCACGCTGACCTTCGCCTTGCTGCAAGCCGGTGCCAACTCGGACACGCCGGAAAGTGTGTCGCCTCTGCTTGAATCGCTCCAACTTGGCACCAAAATCGAAGGCCGCAGCGCGCGGCTCAGCATCAATGACAGCGTCCCTGCCGACGCCGACATCCGCTCCCCCGAGGTGAATGCCAACGTCTCCAAATTCGCCGCGATCGAAGCCGTGCGCGAATTCCTGTTCAACTACCAACGCAGCCAGGCACAAGTCGCACGCGATAACGACCAATTCAAGGGACTGATCATGGAAGGCCGCGACATCGGCTCCATCATTTTCCCCAACGCCGAGTTCCGTTTTTTCCTATTCGCCGACGAAGCCACCCGCGCCGCCCGCCGCGCCAAAGAGGGCCAAACCGACTCAATCGCCGCCCGCGATAAGATGGACTCGAGCCGCAAGACCGCACCGCTCGTCTGCCCCGAAGGCGCCACTCGCGTGGATACCGGCCCGCTGCCGCTCGAAGGCGTCGTCAGCCACCTCTGCGAAATCATTTCCGCTTAAGCGTTGAACCTGTTCATCAAAACAGTTCGCGATCATTTATCCGCCCCCCACCCCCTCATTGACCTTTATGTCCAAGCCACGCCCGGAAATCCCTCCCTTTTATGAATGCGTCCGCGTCACCGCAGATTGGTTCTTCAGCACATTTTACGATTTCTCGACCTCGGGCAGGCAGCACATCCCGTTACAAGGCAGCGCGATCTTCGCCGCCAACCACATCAGCTTTTACGATCCGCCCGCGATCGGCGCGCAAGTGCATCGCCCGTTTAATTATTTCGCCCGCGACACCCTGTACAAAGGCCTGTTCGGCAAAGCGCTGCACAAGCTAGACACCATTCCGGTCGCCCGTGACAACGCCGACATCAGATCACTCAAAGCCATTTTCAAGGCCTTGAAGAAAGAAGGCGCGGTCGCGATCTACCCCGAAGGCACCCGCTCCGCCGACGGCAAACTGGCGGAACCCAA
The DNA here is from genome assembly GCA_003503355.1 of Opitutia bacterium. Taxonomy (GTDB): domain Bacteria; phylum Verrucomicrobiota; class Verrucomicrobiia; order Opitutales; family Coraliomargaritaceae; genus Lentimonas. The sequence goes on along the minus strand of DOCS01000048.1, from coordinate 7,300 downwards.
ACCAGGTGCGGGGATGATCGCCTGCAAATCCAAGGCAACCGTGATCCCCACCCGAATCTTCGGTACCTTCGAAGCCTTTGGACGTCAGCACAAACTGCCTCAGCTCGGCGGCCCAATCCACATTGCCTATGGGCGCCCCATGACGGTGGACGAAATCGACCCGGGCAAGGACCACCCTGAGCGCTATTTGGAAGCCTCCCGCCGTATCATGGCGCGAATTGCAGAGCTGGAAGCGCCGCAAGTCACGGCCGTTTGAACCATCAAGCGAGCTAGCCATCGCGCCCGCAAAGTTCAGAAATCAGGGTTCAACATCACGTAGCGCGGCCGCGACAGCGGTTGCACCCGAAAAATTCCGACAANNTGCATTCACGCTTAACATCTTTTCAACTGCACCAGCCATGAGCAATTCCCAAGATCGCTACGCCCAACGCGGCGTGTCCTCCTCCAAGTCCGAAGTCCACGCCGTTGTGGACAAGCTCGACCGCGGCGTCTTTCCCGGTGCGTTCTGTAAGATTGGTGCCGACATCCTCACCGGCAATCCCGACAAGTGTAATATTATCCACTCCGACGGCTCCGGCACCAAGTCGACCCTCGCCTACCTGCACTACAAAGAGACCGGCGACCCGACAGGCTTCCGCAAGACTGCACAAGACAGCCTGGTGATGAATATCGACGACCTGCTCTGCGTCGGCGCAATCAATGGCATTCTCATTTCAAGCACTGTCAACCGCAACGCCCGCGCCATTCCCGGCGAAGCGCTCGGCCAACTTATTTCCGGCACCGAAGACTTTCTCGCCACGCTGCGTGAGTACGGCGTCGGCGTGCACAGCGGCGGCGGCGAGACCGCCGACGTCGGCGACCTGACCGGCACCGTGACCGTCGATTCCTGCGCCGTGGTGGTGATGGACCGCACGGACGTGATCGACAACGCCAACATCAAGCCAGGCCTGGCCATCGTCGGTCTCGCTTCGTCCGGCCAAGCCACCTACGAAGACTTTGAAAACTCGGGCATTGGCAGCAACGGCCTGACCAGCGCGCGCCATGACTTGCTCAGCCCGTATTATCTCGAGAAATATCCCGAGACCGTGGACCCCACCACGGATAAGCAATTCCTTTACTGCGGCCCGTACAAAATGACCGATACGCTCCCCGACTCGAGCATGACAGTCGGCGACGCGATCATGAGCCCGACCCGCACCTACGCGCCGATCATCAAGCAACTCCTCACCGAAGACCGCGACAACATTTACGGCATGGTGCACTGCTCCGGCGGCGGTCAAACCAAGTGCATCCGCTTCGGCACAAGCGTGCATCACATCAAGGACAACTTCCTGCCGATCCCGCCGATCTTCACCGCGATCCAGAAGGCCAGCGACACCAGCACGGAAGAAATGTTCCGCGTGTACAACATGGGCCACCGCATGGAAATCTATTGCGATCCCAAAGCCGCAGCCGGCATCATCGCCAAGAGCGAAGCCTTCGGCATCCCCGCGCAAATCATCGGCCGCACGGAAGCGACCCAGCGCGCAGACGGCCAGAACCACGTGACCATTCAACACGACGGCCAGACGCTCGAATACACGCTGGAGCACTAAGTCTTCGTCCGCGCCGAAATTCGTAGCGAGCGGGTTGATCCCGCGACAGCATGCACCTGCCCACCGTCATACGCCGACTCTGCCGGCTTCTCCTACTTCTGTGCTGCTGCTGGCTCCTCACCGGGCCGCAGCTACTACTGCAGCTAGGGGCCTGGAGTTGGATGATGGCGAGCTACTCACAAGAAAGCAGCATCGAGCAAGCCTTGGCAGAAACCTTCGGTGGCGAACGCCCCTGCGAGCTGTGTAAGCTCATCACCGCAGTCGAAACCGAGCAACAGACCACTCCCGCAAACGCACCGGACGAAGTCATAAGTCTCAAGCTCCTGCCAGGGCAGGCACAGTGCATCCGTATCGCGCCCAGCTACTTTACCGCTGCCAAGCGCAGCCCCACCGATCGCTCCGCAGCGCAACGGGCCAAAGACGTGCCCACCCCGCCGCCGCGACGCGTTTAACCCCGGCACACACCACTGGGGACAAGCGTAGGGCCTTTGCTTGCAAAGTGCCCCTAACCGCCCCCCACACTGCCCCAGCGCACAGCGACGCGCCCTAGCAACGCGGCATCGAGCCAGCTCGAGCCCTACGCTTGTGCACGCTGCCTCCGAACGAGGTCGTACGCACAGATTCAGAGTCGCCCCAAAAAGCGCGCAGATACACCAGATAATCGCCATGCACGGCGAGCCAACAACGCGGCATCGAGCCAGCTCGAGCCCTACGCTCACACAACGCTCAACCAGCAATACTATGAACACATTTATTAAACACACCTTTCTTCTCTCGACACTCACCGCCGCCAGCGTCGCCCACGCCGCGCCCGCCTTCAGTTGTTGCCCCAGCGACGACAGCTATGTCGGCCGCCCCGACGACCACGCCCCGATCTCCGTGATGGGCGACCATACACACGCCAAAGGCGGCTGGATGACGTCCTACCGCTATATGCAGATGGACATGGACGGCATGCGCCACGGCACTGACCGCGTCTCTTCGAGCGATGTCTTTGCCGAAGGTTACACCGTCACACCAGAGTCCATGACGATGGACATGCACATGCTCGGCTTGATGTATGCGCCCACCGACAAACTCACACTGGTAGCGATGGGCAATTACACCGAAACCGAAATGGATCACCGCATCAACCCAGCAGCTCCAGCGCCACTCTTCGCAGCAGTTGGCGGAGATACATTCACCACGCAGACCAGCGGCATCGGCGACCTCAAACTCGGCGGCCTGTATCGCTTCTATCTCGAGGGCAACAAGAAGGCGCACGCCGGACTCAGCCTCAGCCTACCGACCGGATCGATCGACGAAAAAGACAAGACGCCACTCCCAGGCATGCCGCCCAGCTTTCCCAAACAGCAACTGCCGGCACCGATGCAGCTCGGCTCCGGCACCTACGACTTGTTGCCGTCGCTGACCTATGTGCAGCAATTCGAAAACTGGTCCTACGGCGCGCAGGCCAATGCGGTGATCCGCCTCGAAAGCGAGAACGACAACGGCTACCGTCTCGGCAACGTCTTCGGCGCCACCACATGGGCAGGCTGCAACCTCAGCGAGTGGATCGGTCTCAACGCCGGCCTCAACTACCGCTACTCCGGCAAGCTCAAGGGCAATCAAGACAGCGTAGGCACCACGGGGCCCAATGGCAAATCAGTCACCAGCGCCTTCGGCGACAACTACGGAGGCGAGCGACTCGATGCGATCGTTGGCATCAACTTACACATGCCCTCCGGCGTCCTTAAAGGGCAACGCCTCAGCGCCGACATTCGCCTGCCATTGTGGCAGGACCTCAACGGCTACCAGCTCGAGACTGACACCGTCCTGACCATTGGCTGGCAGATGGCATTCTAGGCCGCGAAGCGATACAAAGTTTATCGCAATCCATCTCAACGGGCGTCGAATCACGACGCCCGTTTTTTGTTTACTCTCGCAGCGCCACCGCAATGGCAGCTGAAAGGTACCGATGTGAGACTACCCCAGCGCCACTTCGTTCGCCCAAATGTCTTCGAGCGTCTGCCGGCGGCGGATCACATGCGGAACCTTTGCCGCATCCAGCATCACTTCTGCCGCTTCAGGATACGAATTATAGTGCTTGGTCGACATCGCTGCGCAATACGCGCCCGCTCCATCGATCACACACAGATCGCCAATACGGCAAACCGGCAAGCTGCGCGTCGCCAACAGCTCTGGATCGCCTGCTGCGGGCGTGAGGATATCGCCGGACTCACAGCAGTGCCCTGCGATCATGTAGTCGCATGTCGCAGCGGCGGCCTCGCCCTGCAGGATAAAGATCGGATGCTGCGCACCATAAATTGAAGGGCGCAGAATTTCAGTCATGCCGGTGTTCAACTTGAGAAATTCGTAGCCATCCGCACCGGTCGACACGATGTCCTGTACGACCGAAAGCACGGAACAGGCATTCGCGAGCAGGTAAGTGCCGGGCTCGATTTCGAGGCGGATCTCGCGGCCAGTCTCTTTGGCAAATTCGCGGAATTTTTCGGCCACCGGCGCACCACATGCCTGCAGGTCGGTGCCGACTTCGTCTGCCATGCGTGCCACCTTGTAGCCGCCGCCTAGATTGAGCGCCACCACTTCGGGAAACTGACGCACCATATCGAGACTTAGCTCGGAAATTTTCTGCCACACGGCGGGATCACTGCCCGAGCCGATGTGGGTATGAATGCGCACCACCTTCAGCTGGTAGCGCTCCACGATCGCTTTCACTTGATCGATCCACGCGTGCCAAATGCCAAAGCTCGATGCCGGACCACCGACATTGGTGCGATTGTTACCACCGGAGCCGCTGCCGGGATTAAAGCGCAAACCGATCGCCCGCCCGGGGCAAGCCTCGCCAAAGCGCTCCAGCTGACTGAGCGAGCAGGCATTGATCTCGATCCCCGCCGCATATAGTTCAGCGAAGTCAGCCGGCAACTCTTGCGTACTCAGGCTAATATGCGCCGCTGGCACGCCAGCCGCCATCGCACGGCGCACCTCGTGACCAGAACTCGCGTCGATATGCAGCCCCGCTTGATTAAAAATCTTCAGAATCGCCGCATTCGGCGACGCCTTCATCGCATAACGCGCGGTCAGACCGAAGGCATTGGGAAACGCCAACACCTCGGCCGCATTGGCCTGCAACGTCGCCATGTCATACACATAGACGGGCGTGCCAAATGAATCCGCAATCGTGCGAGCTGTGGTGTAATCAAGAAATCGGGGCTGTGCGTGTTGTGCCATGCCGAAGAAACAAAGTCCGTTCGAGCGAACTGGCAAGCGTGATGTCTGCAGTCCTACCGACGAGACATCGACCTGCCCACCCGTTCATAAGAAAGCAACGTCGCATTTTTTGCGGCTTCCCCCTTGCACTCGAAACGCTGAAAGCTTGTTTCACACTATGCTAATTCTCTTATCGCCCGCCAAGTCGCTCGACTACCAATCCCCGCTCCTGACTAGCCAAGTCACGCAGCCGCGCTTGGCCGCGCATTCAGGCGAGCTGATCGAGCAACTCAAAACACTCAGCACCGACGCGGTTGGCCAACTGATGAAGATTAGCCCCAAGCTCGCTGAGCTTAATCATGCGCGCTTCCAAAACTACCAGCCAACCTTTACCGAGCAAAACAGCCGCCAAGCGATCCTGGCATTTACCGGCGATGTCTACCAAGGCATGGCGCTCGCCGACTGGTCAGCCGCTGATTTTGCTGCCGCCCAACAGCAGATCCGTATTCTGTCCGGCCTCTATGGCGTGCTGCGCCCCCTCGACCGCATGCAGCCGTATCGCCTCGAGATGGGCACCAAGTTTCAAACGACACGCGGCAACAACCTCTACCAATTCTGGGGATCGACGATCACCGAACTGCTCAACCTAGACCTCCAGGCCTCCGGCTCGGACCTCGTGGTCAATCTCGCCTCGAATGAGTACTTTTCGTCCGTCAAAACCAAGGAGCTCAACGGGCAACTGATCACGCCGGTGTTTAAGGACGAGAAAAATGGTCAGTATAAAATCATTTCCTTCTACGCAAAAAAAGCCCGCGGTATGATGGCCGACTTTATCGTGCGCAACCACGTGCAATCCGCCGAAGCCTTGCAAGCATTCAACACCAGTGGCTATCAGTTCGATGCCGCAGCATCCAATGACCACACGCTGGTGTTCCTGCGGGCCGAACAAGCGTAGGGCCTCGCATCCGGACGCGGGTTCATCCGCGAGCAACCCATCAGCGCAACCTGCCCCGCCAGCCGATTTCAACGTTGCCCGCAGTGCGCACACCGCTAGCTTGCGCTCTCAAATGAACAACGAACACGCCGAACCGACGCCGCCTGCCACTGAAGCCCCCCAGCAGCAACCACCAGAGCTCACCACCACGGCCAAAACCAACACCACATGGGGCATGCTGTGCCACTTGCTCAGCCTGTGCCAACTGCTCGGCATTCCGCTCGGCAATGTCATCGGCCCGCTGGTACTGTGGCTGGTCAAACGCAAAGAGGACCCGTTCGTCGAGGTCTGCGGCAAGGAATCAGTCAACTTTCAGCTTTCAATGACCCTCTACATGGTGATCTCGTTTCTGCTGATGTTCGTCTTCATCGGCTTCTTCACGCTCATCGCCGTGATGGTGTTGAATATCGTCTACACCATCATCGCTGCAATTAAAGCGAGTGAGGGCATTTCGTACCGCTACCCAGCAACGATTCGCTTCATCAAATAAAAGCACCTGCGGCATGGCATTCGATCGACAGGGCCTGCGAAGTGCGCTCAGTGACCTAGCTGAAGCGGAACAACAGTTGCTATTGGAACAGCTGCACGCCGTGCATTTCAGCGGCTGCCTGACCGCCACAGCCCGCCCAGCGATCGAACTGGCACCGCAACTCGTCGAACTCGCCGCCCAGTTTTCCATCGCACCGATCTCCGGCTTCAATGTCGGCGCCGTTGCCGTAGGCACTTCCGGACAGCTGTACCTCGGTGCCAATATGGAATTCGTCGGCGCGCCGCTCAGTGCCAGCTTGCACGCCGAACAATCCGCCGTACTCAACGCCTGGGGGCACGGCGAGCGCGCTATTCTCGCACTTGCGATCTCAGCCGCGCCCTGCGGTCACTGCCGGCAATTCCTCTGGGAGCTCTCCAACGCAGCCACACTGGCGATCAGCGTGGCGCACACACGCACCGAACTCGGCACGCTGTTCCCTATGCCTTTTGGCGCCGCACGCCAGCCAGGCCACGGCCTGCTCGACAGCCCGACCATTCCACTCGAAAGTCTCGATCCACTCGGCGGCGAGCTCGCCCAACGCGCCCTGCACGCCGCGCAGCGCAGCTACGTGCCGTACACGCAGGACGCCGAAGCCTTCGCGGTCGAGTGCGCCAACGGCCAACGCTTTAGCGGGCGGGCGGCCGAAAGTATCGCCTTCAACCCGAGCATCCCAGCCGCCATCGGCGCGCTCAACCAACGCAATCTTTCCAGTAGCCGTGACGATTCTATCGTTGCCTGCACCCATGCGACACTCGCCAACGGCCACCACTCGAATCGCGAACTGACTGCCACACTGCTGCGCGGCGTATCCCAGGCCGCCATCGAAACGGTGCGGATACGAACGAGCTGAGGCAACCAGCGCCCTTACTCGTAGCGCAACGCTTCAATCGGATCGAGCCGCGCGGCACGCATCGCGGGATAGATTCCGGACAGCAGGCCAATCGCGTTACTAAAGATAAAGCCATAGAACAT
>DOCS01000220.1 GCA_003503355.1 Opitutia bacterium | reverse complement strand
CATTTGATGAATTCGTCGTCGAACCAGACTTTGTGATCTTCCACGTCAATGGTGATCTCAAGGTCAGGATTACGCTCGATCGCGGCGGCGAGAATCTGACGATCCGCATCGATCGCAGTCACACACACGACACCGAGGTTGGTGGAGTTGCCGAAGAAGATCTCGGCAAAGCTGCCCGCGACCACCGCGTTGTAACCGGCGCGCAGAATCGACTGCGGCGCATGCTCACGCGAACTGCCACAACCGAAGTTGTTGCCGCTGACGATGATCGATGCATTGCCGAAGCGTGGATCGTTGAGGTTGTGCTGTTTATCTTCGCCGCTCTCGGTCTTACGAACGTCGTGGAACAGATACTCGCCGAGACCATCAAAAGTGATGCACTTCATGAAGCGAGCAGGGATGATGCGGTCTGTATCGATATCGTCGCCGGAGACGAAGACGCCTTTACCGGTAACTTGTTTAATCGGGTTGGATGCCATGATATTTGAAATTTGAAATTAAAATTTAAAACGTAACAATGAAGGAACAGTTACGAGGCGACAGTGAACACATCGCGAGCGTCAGAGACCTCACCAGTGATCGCAGCGGCGGCGACCATGAGCGGGCTCATGAGCATCGTGCGGCCAGTCGGGCTCCCTTGGCGGCCCTTGAAGTTACGATTGGAGGAACTCGCGCACAGCTGATCGCCGATCAATTTGTCGGGATTCATTGCCAAGCACATGGAGCACCCGGCGGCGCGCCATTCGAAGCCAGCTTCGATAAAGATCTTATTCAGTCCAAGCTCCTCAGCGATTTTTGCCACTACTTGCGAGCCGGGAACGATGATGGCTTGCACACCGTCAGCGACCTTGTGGCCTTTCACGTAGCGCGCAACTTCCTGAAAATCGGATAGACGGCCGTTGGTGCACGAACCGATGAACGCGACATCGATCTTCTTGCCCTTCATCGGACTGCCACCTTCGAACTTCATGTATTCGAGTGCCTCGGCAATCGACGCGCGGTCGGATTCGGTTGCACCCTCAGCTATGGCTGGAATGTTTTCGTTGATGCCAACACCTTGCGCTGGGGTGATGCCCCAGGTGACCGTCGGTTGAATCTCGGACGCATTGATATTGACCACATCGTCAAACGAGCAGCCTTCATCAGAAGCGAATGACTTCCATTCTTCAACGGCAGCGTCCCATGCGTCACCCTTAGGTGAGTATGGACGACCCTTCAAATATTCAAAAGTCACTTCGTCTGGATTGACATAACCAACACGTGCGCCCCCTTCGATCGACATGTTGCACACCGTCATGCGCTCCTCCATGGTGAAGTTGTCGAATGTGGTGCCCGCGTATTCATAGGCGAAACCAGTGCCACCTTGAGTACCAAGCTGACGAATAATGTGCAAAATCACATCCTTAGCGTAAACACCAGGAGCCAAATCACCGTTCACATTGATGCGGCGAACCTTCAACTCGTTCAACGCAATCGTCTGCGTGGCGAGCACGTCACGCACCTGGCTGGTGCCGATACCAAAAGCAATCGCACCGAAAGCACCGTGGGTCGCGGTATGCGAGTCGCCGCAAGCGATCGTTGTGCCCGGCTGCGTGATCCCCTGCTCGGGACCGACGATATGCACCACACCCTGCTTGCCGGTGTTAGTGTCAAAGAAAGTGACGTTGTTTTCCGCACAGTTATTGCGCAGCTCCTCGATCATGCCCTGGGCGAGCGGATCACTGTAAGGCTCGACCGCTTCATTGGTCGGCACAATGTGGTCAACCGTCGCGAATGTGCGGTGCGGGTATTGCACCTGCAGCCCCTTGTCGCGCAGCATACCGAAAGCCTGCGGGCTCGTCACCTCGTGAATCAGGTGCGTTCCAATCAATAATTGCGTCTGTCCGTTAGCCAACTGGCGAACGGCGTGCGCATCCCATACTTTTTCAAATAAGCTTTTGCTCATAGTCGTGTCCTCAAGGAGATTTAATCTCAAAAGCGTCTCAATAAGGCTGCCTTTATGCGGTCTGGCAACCGCAAAGAATAATTTTGATCGAACGGTGTATTAAACAAAAAACCCGCAGCACACGCTGCGGGTTTTAGTAAATAGCTTTTTGGGGGATACAACCTAGAGGATCGCTTTGAGACCAGCTCCAGCCTTGAACTTAACAGCCTTGGAAGCCTTGATACGGATCTTTTCCTTGGTCTGTGGATTGATGCCGTCACGTTCGGCACGCTCTGTCACGGAATAAGTGCCAAAACCAATGAGTTGAACATTTTGGTCTTTTTGGATGCCCTTTTTGATACCCTCAAGCACGGCTTCGATCGCACGCTCAGCGGCGGCTTTGGATGTATCGACTCCTAGTGATTTTTGCACTTCTGCAACAAGTTCTGCTTTGTTCATAAATTTTTCTATTTATTATTTAGTTTGTATGGCCTTGTGGCTCAGGCAGAAAAGAGGCTCTGAAGCCAAAACCGTCAACATAAATTCGCCTCAAACAGGCCATTAATCCACCAGTACAAACGACCGCACCACAGTCCTCATGCACCGCGCCAGCGGCCTCATCAGCCACCCTGTCGCGCCTCAACCACTTGCTTCAACAGAATTTCAACCGCCTCAACCTGCGAAAGCTGCCGATCAACCGCAATCTGCCCCGCCCGCTTCAACAATTGCGAAGCCATGACCTTCGCCTGACTTTCGGATGCTCCCATATTTATAAACAACGCACCGATCGCGTCCAATTGGGCGTTCAAATCTTCCATCATTTCGAGCCCTCCTGTACTGCGGAGAACAGGCATTCGACTTCAGCGCTGCCCGCATCATACGCGAGCACCTCACCAACCACGGCGAAGCGCGTCTTTAAAATGGCGACTCCCTGCCAGCCATCTCCAACTGAAAAGGCACTGCGCAACTCGCCGACCTTCTTTGCCCCCATATAAAGAACGACCGGACAAACTGGCACCACCCCAGAACCCGCCATTCGATACAGCGCACGCTGCGGACTGCCGACATTATACATGCGCGAAACGACCTCCTGGCCGAGATAGCAGCCCTTTTGCAAAGAAACGGCATCGCCCACCAACGCACCCTCACCAGGCAAATCGGCGGGGCCAATCTCCACGGGCACACTCGGAATACCAGCCGCAATCCGAACCGCATGCACGCGATCCTGGGTGACAAACTCCACCGACTGCTCGAGCAACCGCGCCTTCAAGCGACTCGCAACAGCCTCAGACTCAGCCCATAGCTCAAAATTAGCCACCAGGGAACGACGCCCCCGAAAGATTGACACGCCCTCAGTTTGAACGAAAGCACCCTCGCGAGGAACCGCGAATCCAAGCGCCTGCAACACGGCCTCAGCGCTCACACCCACCAACGCAATCGCACGGCCCGCAGGCAACACCTCGATCTCGACGTCATCCGCGATAATATGCCGCTCCAGCTTCTCCACAAGCGCGGTAGCCGCAGACGCTTCACTGAGAATTCGAAAGCGCTCCTCCCCTTCGCACAGGACAAAACTATCGGCGACCACCTTGCCTTTTACATCCAGCCACAAACCATAAGTGCTCCGCCCCTCCTCGAAAGGTCGCAGGTCATTGGTAAACTGACTCTGTAAAAAATCCGCCGCATCCTCATCGGTCACCAGCAGATGCGCCGTAGGCTCATATTCATATCCAAAAACAGATTCCATACTCGGCAACTTGCGCGGACTGATCCAGATTTTCAACGGGGAATTCAAGTTTCGTCAGTTAAGGCGAATTATAGCTTGTTCCGCAATACAAGCTCCGTTACATCACCGACACTGTGAAAAAAGTCACCGACATCAATATTTCTTCCAAAACACTACTCCCGTCTCCCATCGCCCTGTGCGAGGAGATCCCAAAAACGGAGGCAGCAGGTAAATTCGTGGCGGAGAGCCGCGAAGCGATTCATAAAATAATCTTTGGCAACGACCGTCGTCAGCTGGTCGTAGTTGGCCCGTGCTCAATCCACGACCTCAAAGCCGGCCGTGAATACGCACAGAAACTAGCCGTCCTCGCTGAGGAGGTCAAAGACCGCATGCTCCTTGTGATGCGCGTCTACTTCGAAAAGCCACGCACCACAGTCGGCTGGAAGGGCTTGATCATGGATCCAAACCTCGACGGCACCAGCGACATTCCTCAGGGCTTGCACATCGCCCGCCGCTTCCTGCGTGAAGTGATCGAACTCGGCGTGCCCACCGCCACCGAGCTGCTCGACCCCATCACACCGCAATACATCGCGGACCTAGTGTGCTGGTCAGCGATCGGTGCGCGCACCACAGAGAGCCAAACACACCGCCAAATGGCTTCCGGCCTATCCATGCCACTCGGTTTCAAAAACGGCACCGACGGTGGACTCGGCGTCGCGATCAATGCGATCAAGGCAGCCAGCCAGCCACAGACGTTCCTCGGCATCGACAATGAAGGCAAGGCCAACGCCCTGACCACAAACGGCAACCCAAACTGCCACATCGTCTTGCGCGGCGGCTCTAAAGGCCCGAACTACAGCGCCGGCGACGTTCTGAATACACGCGAAAAACTTGAGTCCGCAGGCCTAACACCTGCCATCATGATCGACTGCAGTCACGCCAACAGCAGCAAAGACCCCGCGCGCCAACCAGCAGTCTTTCAGGAACTCATCAAGCAAAGCCTAACCGATACGAGCATCATCGGCGCCATGGTTGAAAGTAACCTGCATCACGGCAGCCAAACCTTCCCTCAACCCGTCGAAGCACTCCAATACGGCGTCTCCATCACTGACGGCTGCATCGATTGGGCGACGACTGAAAGCATGATCCGTGAGGCGTACCAAAGCCTGGCACCGGTTTTTGAAGCATAAGCAACCGATGCGCCCAGCTTGACGAGCCGTACAAGCCAGACAACTTATCCACCTTGATCTACTCTTAGAACCCACAAATATCATGAGCAAACAACCCATCCGCGTCGCAGTCACCGGTGCAGCCGGCCAAATCGGCTATGCCCTTCTTTTTCGTATCGCCTCTGGCGCTATGTTCGGCCCCGACCAGCCGGTCGCGCTGAACCTGATCGAAATCCCACCCGCACTCGACGCCCTCAAGGGGGTCGTGATGGAGCTCGATGACTGCGCATTTCCATTATTGAAGGACGTCGTCGCGACAACCGACCTCGACGAAGGTTTCAAGGATGTCAACTGGGCCTGCCTCGTCGGCTCGGTACCACGTAAAGCCGGCATGGAGCGCGGCGACTTGCTCAATATTAACGGCAAAATCTTCACTGGCCAAGGCCAAGCCATCGCGCGCAACGCAGCGGCTGATGTCCGCATCCTCGTGGTCGGCAACCCTTGCAACACAAACTGCCTGATCGCGATGAACAATGCCGAAGGCGTCCCGAACGATCGCTGGTTCGCGATGACCATGCTGGATGAAAACCGCGCCAAGACCCAGCTCGCACAGAAGGCTGGCGTCGACGTCACCGAAGTCACTAACATGACGATCTGGGGCAACCACTCGGCCACGCAGTATCCGGACTTCTACTCGGCGAAAATCGGCGGCAAATCTGCAGCTGAAGTCATCAACGACGAAGCTTGGCTCAAGGACGAGTTTATCCCGAATGTGCAAAAACGTGGCGCTGCGATTATCGCCGCGCGCGGCTCTTCCTCCGCAGCCTCGGCTGCCAACGGAATCGTCGACTC
>DOCS01000028.1 GCA_003503355.1 Opitutia bacterium | reverse complement strand
CCACGGCAGCGGCCAGTATGCCTGACCGACGACTGCGATCGGTTCCAGGGAGGGCATGCCGGGCGTGTGTCTTAGTTGGTTAAGCCAGTGTTCGATTTGGGCCGGGTCCTTGCTGGTGGGCACGTAGGCGTAAGGGTTGCGGGCATCCTGTGCCCAGCGTCCATTGGCGTGCCAGCTTTGCTTGGTTTGCGCGGCGATGCCGACGAGTAGTAATAAGCCCAGTGCGCTGCGCGCGATCGGCTTGAGTGCGGCTGTGCGGTGACACGCAAAGCCGGCGAGCAGGCAGGCATGCGCCCAGGGGACGAGCATCAACCACGGTGTTTTGTAGTGGATGCAACTGTAGATGATAATGTGGGCCAGCGTGGCGACCGACAGAAACAGCACCGCCCCGACAGGTTTGCGTGCTTTGCATGTGCGCCACAGCGTGAGCAGCGCGAGAAGGGCAATTAAGCCCTCGCTCCACCAGATGCCGAGACGGTGCTTGGGCCAGAGCAGCAAGTGCAGGTAGTAGCTGAATGGTTTCTCGTGGCCGCCGGTGGTTTCGTAGACAAAAAAGGTGCGTAATGCATCGAGGATTCCCGCGGCGTGGCGCAGGCCATCGCTGTAAAAATAGATGGCCGTCAGTGCCGCGTAGCTGATCAGCAAAGCTGCAGGTTTGAAGTAGATGGCTAAAACCGGAGCCGTTGCTGTTTGGCTGCCGCTATAACGTTGATAGAGCAAATACAGTGCACTCGCACACAGCCAGCTGAGGATGGAGATCGCAAAGGTCTCTTTAGTGGCAAACATCAGGCCAATGCTCAGCCCAGCTACAATGCCATTTCGTGAGCTGGGCTTGGTGGCGAAACGATACACCGCCGCGCAGGCGATCATACCAAATAGCGCGAGCCAGCTCTCGTGAATATACATCCGATTGTAGTACACCAGCAGCGGCGAGGTCGCTAGAAGTGCGGCGGCGGCGCAGGTGCCCCATGTGCCGAGTTCGCGTCGCCATAGTAAGGGAGTGAAGACCAGTAGTAAGCCCGCCAGTACTGGACTGAGTCGCAGGGTGACGATGGACAGTTGCGACCAGGTGTGTTCGCCGCGCAGCCGGGCAAGGGGCGCGGTGCTGCAGTTGAGTAGCGGGCCGTGAAAATGCTGCGGGTTAAAGGTGTAGCCGCCGCCTTCCATTTGCTTGGATAAAATGCGTGCTCCAGTCGCCTCGTCGGCGTGTATCGGGCGTTCGCCGAGGTCGTGAAAGCGCAGCGTGAGGGCGAGCAGCGCAATTCCGATCCAAGCGGCGTAAATGAAGCAACGTTGAGACATATAGTAGCTGCTATTGCTAAATCTTTATTGTGCCGCTGCAACCATCTTTGCCGTTGCTGTTCGTGACCGCTCAAGCTTAGTTGAAGCCATGCCGAAGGCTCCGCTCAATATCGTCCTCGTCACGCCGGTTTGGAATGATTCCGCTCGGCTGGAGCGTTTTGGCGGGCAGTTGGCTGAGGCGCTTGCCGGTGCCACGCTGCGTGTGCGCTGGATTATCGCCGATGATTGTTCGAGCGCTGCGGAGCAGGCAAAACTCGAAACCTTGCTGCTGGGCTTCTCGGCTGTCTATTTACAGGTCGAGTTAATGTGCTTTGAGCAACGCTCGCGCAAAGGCGGCGCGATTTATCAGGCATGGGATGCCTGCGCGGAGGCGGATTTGTTGGCTTTCGTCGATGCCGACGGGGCGATTGATGCGTCCTCCACGATACATTTACTCGAGCGCGCCTGTGAGCTCGGCGGAGCGACGGGGGTGGTCGGTATTCGCTCGGATTCGGAGGATGCGCCGGTTCGGCGTTCGTGGACCCGCGGGCTGTCGTGTCGGCTGTTTGTTGGCTTGGTGCGGGCGTTGCTCGGTGTTCAGTTTGACGATAGCCAGTGTGGGGCGAAAGTGGTGCCAGCGACGGCCTACCGTGCGGTTGCGGGGCTGTTGGGGGAGCGGGGCTTTGTATTTGATGTCGAGCTGCTGCTGGCTTTGCAGCGCGACGGCTGCAGTATCGAACCGTTGCAAATTGCCTGGCGCGAGATTCCCGGCGGCAAAGTGTCGCCGTTGCGCGATGGCTGGGGGATGGTTGCCGGCTTGTGGCGGATCCGTAAGCGTTTGCAGGCCGGTCAGTATCAGTGACTACAGCACCGCGTGGCTGCGGGCGGAGCACCCCGCACTGACAACGGTCCGAGAGTCTGCTTGGAGCTTTTCGGTCTCGGCTAATAGGTATCCACGACTTCCGGATACATCTGACCGCTAGGGCTGATTTTGAACAAGTACACTTTGTCCGGTTGCATGCGGGTGTAGATCGCATTGCCAAACACCGCTTTGACGCCGTACTCGCTGAGGCGATTGGCGTCGTTGGCGAGGTCCCAGATCGCCTCCCAGAAAATGGCGCGGTTGTTTAAACGCAGGCAACGGGTGATCGCATGGTAGCGCTCCGGCGCAGTGCCGGAAGGTTCGATGGCTTGGCCGTTGGCGGGTTGTGTGTGTGCGCCGTAAAGGCGACGCCAGAGGTACAGCGCCCGCTCCGTGCCGTCCTTTACATACTCGTCGGTGAATTTTACGATCAAGGCATCAAAGTGTACGACATCGCCGCGCACGGTAAACAGTTGCTCGGATACGATTTCCTTGGGGTTGCCGGCCGCGGTTTGCACCAGACGCACTACGCTGACGATTTCTCCCAGCTCGTCGCTTTCCTGGGACTGCA
>DOCS01000046.1 GCA_003503355.1 Opitutia bacterium | reverse complement strand
CAGGCATACTGGCCGCTGCCGTGGTACCTGCGGCAATTCGAAACCATCGGCTACTGGATCGAGCCAATTGATACGTTGCGCGACTGTCCCATTGTGTTTGCGATGCAGGACACCGCCGCGGACTGCGATGCCTTACTCAGCGCCTCACATGTGCCACTGCCTCGCGGACTGCGCGCCAACGTGCAACTAATGATGTATGTACGCCGCGATCTCTGGCAACGGTGGATCCATCCCAACCAAGAATGAGCACACACGACAGCTATACCCACGAAGCGATGAAGACCACCTTCACGCTGCACCTGCGAAATGACGACCCACAACTCGCTCGACAGGTGGCGCATGCCTGCATCGCACTGATTGACGAAATCGAAGCCAAGCTCAGCCGCTATGTATGCGGTAGCGACGTGTGGCAAATCAACCATATGCAGACCGGCGAAACACGCTTCCTCAGTGAAGACTGCTACGCCTGCTTACGCATCGCACTCGACGCGCATGTGCAGACCGGCGGACGCTTCGACATCACGCTTGGCCGTCAAATCGAGCACCGCAAGAACCACACCGCGGGCCCTGCGCCGCAGCTGTGTGGCCAATTAATGGTCGACCCCGACCGACCCGCGATTCATTGCATCGAAGCTGGCCGCGAAATTGACCTCGGAGGCATCGGCAAAGGCTTTGCCCTCGATCGCATGCAAGCCCTGGCGCAAGACTGGGGCATTCAATCCGGACTCTTCGCCGCCGGCGCCAGCACCCAACTGGCCTTCGGCCCGCAGCGTTGGGACATTCAGTTGCGCGGTGATCATGCCACGCGCACCCTCTCACTCCACAACCAAGCGCTGAGCGCCTCCGGCATCGGCATCCAGGGCAGCCATATCGTGTCCCCCGACGACGGCCGCTCACCGCACTACACCTACCCTCGCATTTGGTTGCAGGAGCCAACGGCCGCGCTGGCCGATGCCTGGTCGACCGCGGCGATGTTAATGACCCCCGACGAACTGCAGCACCTGCCTGATCCACAGCGCGCGCTTTTTATCGAAACCCAAGACGGCACGACCATCGAGCGCATCACCGCTGCTGAATCGTAAATCACCGCAAGCTCGCCGCCTCAGCTACGAGCGCAAGCCCTGCAAACATACAAAGCTCCGCAGCAGCCAGGCACGATCATCGACCAAACCAATGATCCAACTGCTCCGCGCCTTCGAAGACCTCTTGCATGTCGCCTTCAGTCAAATCGTTAAAGAGTTTATCCGAAACCACTAAATGGGCGTATTGACTCTGAAATGGCAGGAATCCGCTCAGCAACACCCCCTTGGCACTTCGAAAAATCACTTGAATCGGCGTTGTCACATCGAAGTGAGCCAAGCCTAAGTGCTCGCCGTGCGCGCGCTGATGTGCGCGCTGGAGCTCAGCCGCGGCATCATAAGCGATCAACAGGTTAATCGTCGGCACCGCTGGATCGCCGCTCAACCCCTCCAATCGCTCTAAGCGTTCACGCACATCCTCGGGCAGCCGATCCGTCTCCCCGACCACTCGAATTCGCTGAAACGTGTCGCCGCCAATCAGCGCCTCGAATAGATGCAGGGACGTGCGCATCGTATCAAACACAGCGCTCACTTCCTGCGCAGGCCGCTCGAGGTTGGCTAGGCTCAAACAATAAATCGACACCTCATGGTAGCCGGCATGGTATGCCATATCGGCTAATTCAAGAATACGAGACACGCAATAGCCATAGCCCTCAGCCAAGCCCTGACCTTCCCTCGTGGACCACCGCCTCGCGCCATCGGGAATGATACCGAAATGTTTGTGCGTTGCACTCATACACTTAGCGAACAAAGGTGGTTCAACTGCTCCTGCAGCACTCGATGCTCTCGGCTGAGACAATCGGAGGTGAAATCCTCCCAACAAAATGCCGCGGATCGTTCTTTCAAAAACTGCTTCAAACCGCGCGCCGCCTGAGTGGCCCCTCCATAGTGAAACAGCACAGATTCTCGCAGATCTTGCCGAAAGTGCTCCTGCAATTGGTGCGGCGCAGCAATCAGCGGTTCTCCCATCGCTTCCACCGCTAAGCAAAAAGCAATCTCCTCCCTCATCTCGGGAGGGAGCCCCTCTAGCTTGTGGTACAATTGCAGCCAGGCACCCACGACATTACGCATCCTCGCGACCGATGTGAAAATCAGCGAATTATTAAAATGTTTCTTGCCCGCCTGCAGCGCCGGCAGCGCTAATTTGTGCCGCCACAAAGAGACACTTTCATCCAGCTGCTTGATCTCCGAACTGACCAAGATGGCATCCTGTCGAAAGGCATCGAGACACAGCGGACCGAGCACTAAGTGATCGTAATCCATATAAAGAAACTGATCTTCAGCATTAAGCTGATCCACCAGATTCGCCAAACCAAGTTTAACAAAGTAAGGGTCTTGATGGTCTGTCTCCGCTTCGAAAAAACGGATGGAGGCAGCTCCCTGCAGCAACTGGACGTAGGGTTCGTAGGTCTGGTGAAGTTTTCCTGGTAAACCGATCCAAATGGTTAGCTTGTGAGCCAAATTCGGCGAGCATCGCAACAGCTCATTGATCACCAGCATAATCCCGAAGACCTGGAACTGTCTTCCATCTGAAATAAGCGCCAAGTGACAAGCACTAGGTGTTTTGGGGGGCTGCAGGGGATCTACCAAAGGGGACAGGGGTTATACAAATGGGGAGTTGCTGGGCTGGAATTTTTATATTCCTAATTACGTGATTTTTACAACGGCTTTTTTTATCAACGACGCAACACTTTTGACAGTGCGTTCTAACGATGCGAACGGAGTTGCTATGCCAGATTCGCTAAATGACGCTGTGTCCTGCTCGGCAGCTGGTGTACACAACGAAACACCCCTATTCCCAAACGACGCATGGTCGATCCGTAGCGAACCACCGACCACAACGACGCGCACATTTGCCCTCAAGACGATACACTGCGGAAGTACACAAGACGACTGCCTCAAGATTCAGCATAGATTCCCCGATCAATGACGCTGGACCCAAAAAAAGCCCTGGCCGACAGATGAACCTCAAATAGTTCCAACTGTCGACCAGGACTCAATCCTGGACGGATATAGGGTTATAAACGACTACTTATCCCACGGAAAAAAATGCAGACAATCCAGCCCCGCCTCGGGCACCACACCCTTGAACTTGACTAATTCATTGCGCAAATTGCGGATCGCTGCCGCATACACGGTCTCCTCAACAGGCTGGTCGTAAGCCGCTTTCGCAGCTTTCAGTGCGGCTTGTAATGCAACGGTTGCTTGGCCCTTTTGCTTCAGCTCAGGCAACGCTGACTCGCTTAACTGCACCAGCGAGAAAAGACCGGGCTTATAAGCATAGCCATCCTCAAGCGCATACGCCATCGGCTTCCACAAGCCAATTTCCTGAAAGGTCGGCACGGTTTCGGAATAGACCATGAAATTGTTGGCATCCACTAAGCAAAAAATACCGTGCGTCATGCCAGCAGGTGCCTGCGCATCCACCCGACCACGCGAGAGGGTCGCCGACGCGCGGAACCACTCCTCGTGAGGTACTTTGGTATCGCCGTTCACCGTATAGAGGAGAAACGCTTTGACCACTTCGGCTTTCCACTTACCAGTTTCAAAACTCGCCCAAACGGTACTCCCCTCACTGCCGCGATCGACCACTGCGGGCACAAGCTTCTGCCCTGGTAAATTGCCCTTTTTGTAATTGGCGTTGTTGTAAGGCACGCCGGCATCATACTTATCCAACCACTGGTCGAGATCACTCAGCAATTGACGCGTCTTTTCAGGATACTGTTCAGCCAGATTGGTCGTTTCACCGATATCCTCGTTCAGGTTAAACAACTGAATTGCGGGTGCAGTATTCTCATGAATACCGGTATTCTTCATCAACTTCCAACCCTCTCTCTGGATGGTTGAAGCCGCTTGGCGCAGCACCGGGTAATGAAAATAAAGCGTGTCGCGAGCCGTGCCATCATGGAATTTGGCTACCTGCTCAGCTCCCTTTAACAAAGGGAGGATGTTGCAGCCATCGATATCCAGCGAGCCGTCATGCTCCAAGCCACCGATTGCCATGAAAGTCGGAAACAGATCGATCAAATTAATCGGCGTCTCTTCGTTGACACTCCCGGGACGAATCCCTGGGCCCATCGCTACAAACGGTACGCGGCAGCCACCTTCATAAGGCCAGGCTTTGCCCTCGCGCAAAGGCGAACTGTCGCTGACCTTTTCACGACGCAGCTTGCCGGTACTGTCGTCGCGCCAATTGCCCAGTACCTGTGAAGCACCATTGTCGGCACTGACAAATACATACGTGTTATCAATCAGCTTATGCCCTGGATTGCGCGGATCGTCGGTCTCCTCAAGTGTTTTGACAATCTGGCCAACGATCCAGTCCAGTGAGTCGACCATACTCGCATAATACGGATTGTGCTGACCGGGCTTTTCGGGATCCGAAATCGAGCCTTGATCGGTCGGGAACGGGATCCCGAGCTTCTTGCAATAATGCGCCAGGCGCTTCTTATCGCGCGTCATGATCGGACCATGCACCAAGCTGGGGCACAGGTTCAAAAAGAACGGCTTGTCCTGCTTCGACACTTTGGCAATCCAGCGTTGCGACAGATCGGTCATGCTGTCGTACGGACGCTCATCCTCCAACAAAGGAAAACGTGGATCATTGAACGCATCATTCAGACGATGCTTGGCCTGACAAAACAAGCCCGGGAAATTGGTCTGCTTCGGATCATCGGCATTGTAAATTTCCGGATCATTATAATGGTGCTTCTTACCAAACGAAAAATCAAACCCCAGGTCCAGCGGGCTCGGATCATACTCCATTCCAGAGATGTGCCACTTGCCGACATGCGCGGTGGTATAACCAGCCTGCTTCATCGCCTGCGGGATGGCAGGCTTGCCCGGCATCACACGCGTCACATAATAGGGATCCATCTGCGGGCGATCATCACCGCGCGCCCGAGGAATGCGCCCACCCATATTAACGTGAAGCACCCCATTGTGAGGCGTGACCTGCCCAGTCATGTACGCCGCACGTGACGGAGCACAAGTCATCGCAGGCGAATACGCACGCATGAAACGAATACCGCGCTCGGCCATCCGATCGATGTTAGGCGTCTCATAAAACGGCTCATCGTCGTGCTGTGTTTTGTAATAACATCCCACATCTTGCCAACCGAGGTCGTCGACAAAAACGTGCACGATATTAGGGGACACCGAAGGCTCTGCCGTCGCGGGCTGCCCGCCAACGCTGGCTGCAGTCGCCGCAGACCAAGCGGTCAGCGTCGATAAAACTGTGGTTAAAAAGGGGGTTCGCTTCATAATCATATTGTGGGATCGTAAACTTCAGTGCCGGTCAATCGCGTGTACTTAGACAACACTTTTGTGTGTTGATACACATCCTCAAACTTTCCGCAAGTGCTGACTAACATAACGTCCCAGAACGCCGCACGACTCTGCCCAAAAAAAGAAGCCGCCCCTGACCTGCACCCTCCAGCGCATCCATTCGAAAAGTGCCGAGTCTTATCTCGTAAGCCTGTAGCGCACTTTTAACAGCGTCGCGGCTGGTGTAATTTTCGCGGATATGCGTGCCATTGAGCGTTCCAGAGAAGCGGAAAACTTGCGCGACACACATAGAAATTTCCCGCAAAAGCCATGACCTCGCGAGTGCTTCGCGGTCTGGTCACTAACGCTCCGAACCAAGCTTGAGGACATCCGCTTCAGTCTGTTGAGTTGATGTGGGAGTGAGCTGTTGGTTCTGCTGCTTCCTGGTCGCGGTCGCATCGGAAGCAACATTTTTGTGACCGATTAACTCGAGCGCTGGAACCGATTTCCTACGATTTTTGAGTTCGACAGCGCCGATTTCCTTGAAGTCGTAAAGGTGCGTCAAACCATCCACCACACGCTCAGATACCACGATTCCGGAGTCATGATGACGTGACTCGTCTTCCAATCTGGATGCCACATTTACAGTATCCCCGATAACCGTGTAATCCTTCAATCTGTGACTGCCGACACTGCCCGCAATCACAACACCCGAGTGTACGCCGACTCCGATCCTCAATTCGTTCATATTTAATTCCTTTCGAACATCCCTCATTCTGTCCTGCATCATCAGGGCAAACAAGAGGTCAAACGTAAATGTCCTTCCGCTAAAGCACTGAATCGAACCACAAACCAAGCATCAAATGCTAACGTACGAGACGTAGCCCGTGATGGTTACTGAATGCGACACGCTGAAAATCCCTCCCACGGATGGACCACATTTAGTGTGCTCGTCCGGCAAAGATGTCTCTTGCGCATATGGATACAGTGGGCCGGAAGCTTGGTTTTTATTCATCCATTTGAGGATCGTAACGAACAGATACACTGCTTTTTCATTCATGATACTTTGCACCGTGGAGGCGTATGATAACGAGCGCATCCTGCGCGTTGCTGCTATAAAAGCGATTTACTATAGCCTAGCCCTAAAATTCCTCAAAACAGAAGGAGCCCGGCGCAGTTTCTTGGAGTGCTTGAAGCTATGCTGCGAAGCGCAGGGATGGGAGCTTCATAGCTAGTGCCTAATGAGTAATCATTACCATTTATTAATCCACACACCAGAGCCGAACCTAGTGGAAGGCATG
>DOCS01000035.1:1508-3439 GCA_003503355.1 Opitutia bacterium | reverse complement strand
CCGCCCGACAGTGTGGTCGCGGGCTGCCCAAGTTTAATGTAGCCGAGTCCAACATCGGACAGCGTTTTCAGCTTTTCGGCGATACGCGGCTGCTTCTCAAATACCGCCAACGCTTCGTCGACACTCATTGCCAGCACGTCAGCGATGCTGTGGCCCTTAAACCGAACGTCCAGCGTCTCGCGATTGTAGCGTTTCCCTAGGCAACTCGGACACTCCGAATACACATCGGCCATGAACTGCATGTCGAGTTTGATCACACCGTCTCCTTTGCAACGTTCACAGCGACCGCCGGAGACGTTAAAACTGAAACGACTGCCCTTATAACCGCGAATTTTCGCCAATGAGCATTTCGCAAACAAGTCGCGCAATTGATCAAACAGCTTGGTGTAGGTCGCCGGATTGGAGCGCGGACTGCGGCCAATCGGCGATTGATCCACCTGCACAACCGATGAAAAATGATCCAGCCCAGCGAGCCCCTGATGTTTACCAGGAATCGACTTGGTACGATTCAACTTCAGCGCCGCCGCCTTGGCCAGCACGTCGTTCACCAAGGTACTCTTGCCCGAGCCCGAAAGCCCGCAAACCACAGTCAGTAAGCCGACCGGAAACGCCGCATCGACCGATTTCAAATTATTCTCGCTGGCGCCGGTCACCGTCAACCAGTCGCTCGACGCACGCCCGATCTCCACAGTCTTCTCGACCAGCTGACGGCCACTCAAAAACGCCCCGGAACGACTGCCCGCCGCAGTAAAGGAGGCCTGCGGTGTTCCCTCAAAAATCAGCTCACCCCCTTCAACTCCGGCACCCGGCCCCAGCTCGATCAAATGATCCGCCGCTCGCATCGTGTCGGCATCATGTTCGACCACCACCACCGAGTTCCCCCGATCGCGCAGCCCCTGCAAGGTCTGAATCAAACGGCGATTGTCAAGCGGGTGCAGGCCGATGCTGGGCTCATCTAAAATATACACCACCCCGATTAACGACATGCCGAGCTGCGTCGCCAAACGCACACGCTGCGCCTCTCCGCCGCTCAAGGTCGCATAGCTTCGGTTTAAGGTTAAATAACTAAGCCCGACTTCATTGAGAAACTGCAACCGCGAGCCCAAGCCATGGATCGCATCGCTGACCGACGCATAGGCTGGCTGCTTCTCCAAACCGGCGACAAACGTCTCCGCCTGATGCAACGACATGGCGAGAAAATCCGAAATCGAGACGCCCTCGATCAGCACACTCAAACTCGCCGGCCGCAGACGCTTACCATGGCACGTCTCGCAGCGACTACTGGTTTGAAAGGCCATCAGCCGCGCGCGCAGGCCGTCACTACTGGTGGTACGGCGCATGTCTTCGAGGTCAGCAAGCACCCCGTCGAAAGGCATGCTCTCTGGCTTGGCATTACCTCCTTTCAATTTAAAGCTGAACAACCGGCTGCCAGTGCCCTGCACGATCTGCGCGCGCACGTCGGCATCCAGTTCGTCCCAAGGCACTGTCGGGTCAAACGGCAACTGCTCGGCCAATTGTTTCAAGATCGCATTGCGCTTAATGATCATCTGCTTCGAGCCCAAGCGCCACGGTTTGATCGCGCCACCCTTGACCGACTTGCAGGGGTCCGGCACGAGCAGTTCGGGCTGAAATTGCAGTGTTTCACCAAGCCCGCCGCATTCGGTGCAAGCCCCCTCCGCGTGGTTCCACGAGAAATGCCGCGGCGAAATCGGATCATACACATCGCCACACTGCGCACAGGCGAGACGATTACTCAACGGCAACTCACGCCATCCGCCTGCGTCGCGATCCTCGATCAAAACAATCGCACGATCTCCGCCTTCGCTAAACGCCAGTTCGAGCGAGTCGGCCAAACGACTGCGCTGATCAGCCCGCAAAACGATGCGATCCACCACGATTTCCACCGCGATCGATGTGGCCTTGGAATCAAT
>DOCS01000035.1:0-1443 GCA_003503355.1 Opitutia bacterium | reverse complement strand
ACCATCCACGGCGCCAGAATCATCAAACGGCTCCCCTCAGGCTCGGCATAGACACGCGTCAAACAATCATCCAGCGAGCGGCGCTCGATCACGCCGCCGTCCTTCGGGCAATACGCCGTACCACACACCGCCCACAGCACCCGCGCGAAATCCGCAATCTCGGTAATCGTCGCCACCGTGCTGCGCGGACTGCCACCGCCACCGGTGCGCTGCTCGAGGGCAATCACCGGCGAGAGTCCTTGAATAAAATCCACATCTGGCCGCGGGATTTGCTCGAGCACCAAGCGCGCCTTAGTCGACAAGCTATCAATGTATTTCCGATAGCCCTCGGCGTAAATCGTATCAAACGCCAGCGACGACTTGCCCGAACCACTCACCCCGGTAATCACCACCAGCTCATTGCGTGGAATCTTCAGACTGATATTACGCAAATTATGCTCACGTGCGCCCTTAACGGTGATACAGTCGGGGTGCGATCTAGGCGAAGTCTTCATGGATGCAAATCCTGAGATATAGACTCGGGAGCCTGCAAGCGCAAGACTCGGAAACCACATCGTCGCATTCGATTAAATTAATGAGCATGCCAAGCGGCGCCCCAGACGACTGCGAACAGCAGCCCCCGAAACGTCAGCTCAGTGCCGCTGGCCACCGGTCCGGCACCAGAAAATATGGTTCGGGCGAATCAGCCAGCGCAAACATTACACAGCGCTGCTTGGCTGAGGCACGCAGCTCGGCAACAGCCACCCGCGGCAAGCTCTGCCGCAGCTCCGCAGTCAGCTCCACCGGCCATAAATACTTAGGCACTAAGCACACCGCCGTGACGTCGCCCAAACGCAGCTCCCAGTCTTTCGCGTACAACCAGCACCCCCTGCGGAAATCCGCGTTAACACCTTCGGGCTGCGGACTGCGGCCCTGCGCGGCCATCGGATAAAAGATACAACCGTAAATCAATTGGCGCACTTCGATTTGATCGATTCCCCAGCGCTCGTGCAGCAACACCTTCGCCTCAGGGCGCGCCGCCAATGTAAACTGCCGCTCGCGCAGACGCTGCAGTTTCCGCAGCCAATTGTCTTTGGGGTCAGGCCCTGGGAATTCCCATCCTGCCGCCGTGGGCACCGCCAGGTAAAACTTCACCGCCAACTCAAGCTGCAGGAAACAGCCCCGCTGTCGATCCTGCAAAATCGTGTCCATCTCGCCCAAAGTGATACCACCGGCGTCAAAGACCTGAACATGATCGGCCAGTAATTCGAGCCGCTCCGAAGCCTGCAACAACAGACACAGGGCATCCTCATATAAATGGCCGAGTTTCTGATTTTCATTCAGCGCCACGTCTCGATCGGGGCGACCGAACAGCGAACGATCCAGCGACGCAGCCTCAGGCAAATCCCCGACCAATAAAGGGGCGTGTCTCAAGCTCGCGAGTAGTGCCTGTGAGTGCAGATG
>DOCS01000115.1:3094-9120 GCA_003503355.1 Opitutia bacterium | reverse complement strand
TGCCGCGGTGATTTTCAGCGCGCCGATTAGATAAAACATCGCTGTCGGCAGTCCGTAAGTGGCAAATTCTGCTTTCAGGGACGTGGCGCTCCCGCCGCGATAGCTGGTCGCCTTGCGGTTGCGGATCAACCATACATTTAAGATCCCGAGTCCGACGATGAGCTGAGCAGCCGTTTTAATGAGTGATGTAATTTCCATTACAGCAATGTTGAGGAGTCTGTTCGATGATGCAAACGTGAAGACGTTCCACATTGAAATTGAATCTGATTGGCGCAGGGTCCTTCTTATGCGCAGGGCAACTACTGTCGCTTGCTCTTCGAGTGGGTTTATGTCGCGCTGGCTGTCGTTGTCGGTAAAAGGCTAGTTGTGCTCGACTCTGTGCTCGTGGTCTGCCGTTTTATTTAGCTTACCTGTAAGCTATTGTGCAGTCGCTCGATCCTATATAATCATGTCAAAAAAAACGCAACCAACAACCATGACCGATCGCATTGGTGCAGTCATGGGCTTGCTGATTCCTAGCTGTATGGAGGGATTGCGCCTCGTTGAGCTGGGAAAACAGCGCCCGCTTAAGCTGCATGAACGCCTTGTGTTGTTCTACAATTCGCCGCTGTGCCTGCACTGTAACTGCAATCGAGAGAAATTCGATAAGGAGCGGGCGAAGCTTCGCGAGATCGATCGCGAGCGCCGCTTGGCAGACTGAGGGCTGCCTCCTTTGTGCTGTGCGGGTTCCGATCAGTGCCGCTTAAGAGCGGCGTCCCATTATTTGTGTTTGGCCCTTATCTTCGTAGCTGCTTCCCATGCGTGATTGTAAATTCATTTTAGAAGTCGAGCAAGTGACCAAAGCTTACGGTGCCGTCGAGGTGCTGCATGGCGTGGACTTGCAGGTTCGTGCGGGTGAGCGGGTTGCGTTGACGGGCCCGAGCGGTAGTGGCAAGTCTACCTTGCTCAACTGTCTGTGCGGCATTGAGCCGATCGACTCGGGGCGTATTACGATTGCGGGGGAGTGCTTGCAGCGCGAGTCGCGTGAGCAGTTGGACCGTCTGCGTCGCGAGCAGATTGGCTATGTGTTTCAGAGCTTTCATTTGTTGCCGACCTTATCGGCGATTGAGAACATTGAGCTCCCAGGGCAACTGATTGGCATGGACAAACAGGAGCGTGTCGAGCGCGCCCAGCAGCTGCTCCATGCTGTCGGTTTGGCGCATCGAGCGGGGCATCGCCCGGATTCGCTCAGTGGCGGGGAGCGTCAACGCGTGGCACTCGCGCGTGCGGTGATGCATCGCCCGCGGTTGATTCTCGCAGACGAGCCGACCGGCAGCCTCGATTCGGTCAACGGCGCAAAGGTGCTGGACCTGCTGGAATCACTCTCGCAGACGCATCAGATTGCGGTGCTGTTAGTCACGCATGACCGCGAGTCGACCCGTATCTGCGAGCGGATTGTCGCGATGCGCGATGGGCGCATTGTGGAGTCGTTGGATTCGTGATGCGCCGATCTGTAAACCTGCCGTTGCTCCTGCTGTGCAAGACGACGCTGCGCCATTGGCGAGAAGGGTGGGCCAGCTATTTGGTTTTGCTTTGCATCGTGGCGGTGGGTGTCGGTGCCTTTAATGGCATTCGGCAGGCGAGTCGAGCGGCGTCGGCGAACTTCGGCCTGTTTAATGAAGCGGTCTCGGGCCGAAGTGATTTGATTATCGAAGCGTCCGCGGGCGGGCTCGATCAATCGATGCTCGATGGGCTGGCGGCGATGGCGATGGATCCCGATTGGCACTTGTTGCCTGTAGTTGAAGGATCGGTTGCTCAGACCGATCGCGCCGGGCAAGCTGTTCGGCAGTTGCGGATCGTGGGCCTGGATCTGATTGGGGTGGGCAATTTGCCGCATTTTATCGAGCAGGGCCTTGCGTTCTCTGGTGAGCAAGGCGATGCGAATGAGTGGTATGACTGGATTGGCTCGGAGTCGGGAGTCTGGCTGTCGGCCGGCCTCGCGGACGGCGCTGGGCTGGCGCGTGGTGATCAACTGCAGTACGCGTTTGGTGGGGGTGTGGATGCAGTGGTGGTGGCGGGAGTGCTGCGCTCCAGCAGCGCACAGTTGCCGGAAGATTTAGTCATTTGCGATATTGTGGTCGCACAGCAATTGTTGGCCAAAGTGGGGCGCCTGGACCGGGTTGAGGTCATCTTGGCTGATCGAGGGGCACGCGCGGATTCCAGCTACGTGGATGCAGTGACGAACCGTTTGCAGGCAGTGCTGCCCGATGGGCTGATCCTGAGCCCTTCGGAAGAGCGGGCCGAAAAGAGAGCGAGTATGACGCAGGCCTTCAGGCTGAATCTGACCATTCTGTCGCTGATCGCGATCTTAGTCGGCGCTTATCTGATCTTGCAGGCGCTGGACGGGGCGGTGGTTCGTCGGCGCGCAGAGATGGCGACGCTGCGCAGTCTCGGAGTGGGAGCGGCGACGCTGTTTTGGTTGTGCATGTTAGAGGCGTTTTTGATTGGTCTGTTTGGTTCGGTTGGTGGCATCGGTGTCGGTGTGCTGCTCGCGGGCGGGGCTGTGCATTTGCTCGCAGAGACGGTTAACGCGCTGTATTTTGCTACCTCTATAGATGCGATTCAGTTGACTGGTGTCGATTGGATGTTGGGGATCGGCTTAGGCGTGGCTTTCAGCGTGTTGGCAGGGCTGATCCCTGCGCGTGACGCGATGTTGACGCCGCCGGCGCAGGTGCTGGCGCGCGGAGACTGGTCGCCGGGATTTAGCTGGCTACACCGTCCGGTGTTTGGCTACACCTTATTGGCGCTCGGCGGGCTGTGTCTGCTGATACCTGCGCAGACGATGAGCGGCGGGGGCAAGTTGCCGATTGGTGGCTTTACTGCGGCCGGCTGTTGGATTTTTGGGGTGGCGCTGCTCGGCGGGCAGATACTGACATGGGGGGCGGGGCGCTGCCGTCCTGTGGCGCAGGGGCCGGTGCTGCGTATTGCGCTCAGTCGATTGGCCGACGGTTCAAGTCGCCATCGGTTGGCGGTGGCGGGGCTTGTGGTGGCGGTCGGCATGGTCGCGGGCATGCTGCAGATGGTGGGCAGCTTTCGTGGTACCATCGAGCGTTGGTTCGATGTGCGCTTTCAGGCCGAATTATACATTTCCGAGCGCGGCGTTTCCGGTGGGGCGACTGCCAATGGTATTGATCCTGATTTGATTGAAGCGTTGGCTGCGACTGACGGGGTTCGTTTTGCGGATGCCATGTATGTGGCTGTGGTCGATGCGCCGCGCGGGACGACGCAGCTGGTGGGGGTTGACTTTGATGCCTGGACGGGGCCGCTGCAGCAGTTGTGGCTGCGTGAGCCCGGCGAACTGGCGGCGGTTGAGGGGGCAGAGCCTGCGCTGGTGAGTGAGACGTTCGCGCGGCGGTTTGATCTGCTGCAGGGCGGTGCGGTGGCATTGCAGACACGCTCTGGGCCGAAACTGGTTTCGCCGATTGGAATTTTTTCCGATTATGGCAATGAATTTGGCTCCGCGGCGATTGATCAAGCGGTATGGAAGGATTGGACCGGTTGTGCGCGCGCGCTCAATACCAGCCTGTTCCTGCAGCCGGAGGTCGAAGTGAATGCTCTTCGCGATGCCCTGCGGTTGCGCTATCCCGGGCTGGATATTCGCAATGCTGCCGAACTGCGCAGCTTGGCGCTGGATATCTTTGATCAGACCTTCCGGGTCACTACTGCGCTAAATGGTATCGGCCTCAGTGTCGCGTTCGTTGGTTTGCTGCTCGGGTTATTGGCCATTTTTCAAGAGTCTGCTCGGGCATGGGCGACGCTCGACTGTCTCGGATTCTCGCGTCGTCGTTTGATCGGGGCCGCCGGTCTGGAGGGCGCAGGGATTGCTCTGGCCGCTTGGGTGAGTGGCATTTTCCTCGGCGTGGCGCTCGGCTGGTTGTTGATTGCGGTGATTAATGTGCAGTCGTTCGGGTGGACGTTGCAATGGTCGCTGCCGTGGGGGCAGTTCGTCATCTTTGGACTCCTGCTCACCGCCAGCGGCTACCTTTGCGGGCTCGGCGCCGGGGCTTGGTGGTTTCGCAACAATCAAACCAAACACTTATAACCTATGTGCCTCATCACGATCAGCAAGCAGTGCGTCATCGGCGCGGTCATCGCCCTTTGTAGTTGTTCTGCCAATCCGTGGATCGAGCCCCCGCTGCAGACTTCCAAGGGCTACCCCGTGCCGCAACCTGACACCGCGATCGTGCTGCCCGCCGCGCACGGGGCACACCCGGAATATGCGATTGAGTGGTGGTATTGGGTCGGGCATCTTGAGGCGGTTGAGAGTGGCGAGGCCTTCGGCTTTCAATCGACAGTGTTTCGCATCGCAGGCGACCCTTCGACCAATGTGAGTCGTTTTGGTAGCGCAGTAAGCTTTGGCGAGCAGCAGTTATTTATGAGCCATGCGGCTTTGAGTGAAGTGAGTCAGCAGCGCTACCGCAGCGTCGAGCGCGTTAACCGCGAAGGGTGGCAGGCACGTTCGGCCCAGGGCAAGCTCGACCTGCGGGCGACGCCGATTCGGGCGCATGAGCGTGCCGATGGTGTGTCGTTTGAAATGGATTTTAAACTGCCGGATACCACGCAGGTGCAGCTTGAGCTGACACCGCTCAAGCCGATTGTGAGCTTTGGCCAACGAGGCCTGAGTCGCAAGGGGGCCGACCCCGCTGCGGTGAGTCTTTACTGGACCTACACGCGGTTGCAGGTCGCGGGGCGCATTATCCGCCAAGGAGTGGTGACTGAGGTGGAGGGCTTGGCTTGGCAAGATCATGAGATTGCCTCGAGCCAACTAGGCGCGGACCTCGTAGGCTGGGATTGGACGGCGATTCAGCTCGACGATGGTACCGAGGTGAAGGCCTATCGGCTACGTACCAAGGATGGGGGAAGTGATCCATGGTCTGCGGTCTATTGGATCGATGAAGCCGCGCAGGTACGTGGTGTCTATGCCGATCAGTTTAAGTGGCAAGAGGACGACTACTGGATTAGCCCTCAGACGGGCTTGCGCTATCCGACCAGCGTCAGCATCGAAGCTACGGACCCGCGCGATGGGCAGCGGAAGGTTTACCGTCTGCGCCCCTTGTTGGATGCGCAGGAATTTACTGGTAATCGTTCCGGGAACCCCTACTGGGAAGGCGCTTGTCAGGTGTTGGATGGTGCCGGCCGCAAAATCGGTCGCGCCTACTTAGAGCTTGCCGGCTACGGCGGTGGTCTCGCAAGTGAATTGAGGTAGGCACGCTGAGGGGAAGCAGTCAGGTCGCTGAAACGTGTCGCTGCGTTCTGTGCCGCTCGAGATGAGCGGCTAAGCTGTTTGGATGCGGCCCGCCAGCTTTTGTACGGCAAACGCATGCTCGGCTAATGTATGCGGGTACTCGATGATTTTGTTGTCGTCGACAAAGACGGTCAAAATGTAATCCGAGTCTGCGATTCGAATGGGGATCGTCAGTGTGACCAAATGAAGCGGGTCCCTTTTGCCTTCCATCGTGATTGTGCACCGTTGCATTGCCACTGCGCCGTTTAAGCTTTTTTTTATCGCATTCAATGCGCCGCAGTCTTTGCAGGCTGGTCTCGTGCCGCAACTTGCCTCCGCGTCGCTCGCATGCAGGCAGCCTAAATATCCGCCAAGCGATTGCCCGTAGGTCCCGTCTAATTCTAGCGTGTTCGCCATTGCTAGGTAGGCGGCATTGGCATAGACGATCTGGCGCTGGGTATTGAGCAGTAGCACATGTTCGGGGGCATGTTGTACGAGGCTTAGTAGTATTGCATTGCTCTGCAGTGATTTAATTTGTGCGTTCAGTGCTTCAATTGAGACGATCTGCGCTTTTGGTGGCTCCGGTACTAGTGTGGTCATAGATTGGGGATCATATGTCAGTTTTTTTATAATGCAAAAAAATGCATTAATTATAGAGCGTTTGCTTGTGGCTGTCCTTAGCTATGTGTCAGGTCACGTGACTGTGTGGTAAGTGCAGCATCTGATTCAATCTATTCGAGTATTCAGGCAAAACCTTTTGGTG
>DOCS01000115.1:0-2917 GCA_003503355.1 Opitutia bacterium | reverse complement strand
GACCAAAATTACATAAAATATCATGAAAATATCAACCCAACTCAAATTCTATATAGGTGCTGCCGCTGTACTGTTTAGTGGCGTTTCAGCGCGGGCCGCGACCCTCGTTGAGTGGGGGGCCTCGGGAGGTCAAGAAATGGTGACCGGGAATGCCAACGGTTCTGGCATCCCTACGACTTACTCTACCACAACTTACTTGAGTCCGGGAAATGGTACTAATGGCTACAGCACTAGTGTGGTCGGGCAAACCCGCAACTATTATGGGGCGTCCGACGCTCAGGTCTTTGGTCTTAATAACAATGGCGGTGGCGACGGCACAGATGCGATTCAGATGGTGCGGAATTTTGGGGGTGCAGGCGGTACTGTTAACAGTATGATTGCTTGGGAAACCGCTGATTTCCTTACATCCGTCAACACTTTGGATTCATTTGATATGGAGTTTTCCGCCCGCGGTGGAGCAACGACTGGGCATTACCTAATTCAAACTGGGTCTGGGTGGTATCGAAGCGTTGAGAGCGTTGTTGATGATGGTAGTAATAATTGGGGTGACTTTAGTAAGAATAATTCGAATTTAACATGGGCGTCCTTTAGTTCCTTTGGTGTCACAGGGGGCAGCGGCACAGCTGATCTCAGTGACGTCAAGTCCGTTGGCGCCTACTTTACGTCCGCTGCAGATTCAGGCAAATGGATCGGTGCCAAGCTGCGCTATTTCAGGGTGACCGAGGTTTCGCCTATCGTTCAAACGAATGCTACTTACACTGATGTTTCGGCAGCCGCTGCTGTGACCAGCGCAACGGATCTCGTTAATCAGGGAGAGGCGACGTACGCTGGCTTTACAGTTTCAGATAACCGATCTGGCGACGGTGCTGCTGATGATGGCTCCAATGATGGCGCCACGGCAGAAACTTTTGAGAGCATGACATGGTTTAAGGCCTCGGATGGTCAGTTCCCCGCCACAGTTACCTTTGATTTGGATGTTTCAGTGAACATTGCTGGTTATAATATTTCCGAGATTAACTCGATTGCCGGATGGAAAAGCGGCACGCACGCCGATCAAGAGGTGACGGTTGAGTACAGTATGGTTGGCGATGCTGAGTTTGTTAATCTGGGTACATTTGCAAACATCGCTGCAGGCGATGCAGAATACAGCCGCATCGGCTTGACCAATTACTGGAATGGCGACCTGGCTTCAGGTGTTGACGCACTTCGGTTTACTTATGCAGATCCAGAGGGTGTTGATAATGGTACGGACCGCATGGTTCTACAGGAGATCGATGTGATTGGTGTTCCGGCTCAGCTTTCGACGAATTACACTTACACGAACATTTCGGACCTCCAAGCCGCGGTTCGCAACACAGACCTTGCGAACGATGATGCGACTACTTTTTCGACTTCGACCGTGACCGCGAACTATGATGGCGTGGATGATATTGGTTTTAATGACGGTATCGCTTCTATGGACGCGAACGGTTTTGCAAACATGACGTGGTTCCGTAATAGCCACAACCAGCTGCCTGCGGAGGTCGTTCTTAACTTGGATGTGAACGCCAACTCAAATGGTTACAATATCTCTGAGATCAACTCGTCTGCTGGTTGGAGTGGCGGGTCGAACCAAGCGGACCAGATTCTAACAGTTGAATATCGTGTGATTGGCAGCGCGGCGTGGACCCAAATAGGGGATGTAGCATTCACGCACACCGCAGCGGCCGAGGGACAATTTAGTCGAGTACAAATTGGCAAAGACTCTGCCGGCTATCTGGCGACAGGCGTCGACGCATTGCGTTTTACCTATGCTGTCACTGGAAATAATCTAGCGCTACAGGAGATCGATGTCATCGGAGCTCCCGTAGCAGTGCCGCCGACACTGGAACTGTCCTCGATGTTTTCGAATGACATGATCCTGCAGCGCGAAAAAGCGGTACCTGTGTGGGGAACTAGCACGGCGGGCGAAAGTATTACAGTCGAATTTGACGGGCAGACCAAAACCACCACCACGGCAGGCGATGGTACCTGGACGCTAAACCTCGATTCTATGGATGCCGACGCCGTTGGTCAGGACTTGAAAGTCACTGCTGGTCAGGGTTCCAACACCACGGTCGTCACCTACAGCAACGTGCTGGTGGGCGAGGTGTGGGTCTGCTCAGGACAGTCCAACATGGCTTTTTCGAACGCACAAACTGAATTCAGCGCAGCCGTTGAGGCAGCTCCAGATAACCCCAACCTGCGTTTTTTCAAGGTCCCTAAGATCACTCAAGAGACGCCGCTTGAGCGAATCAGCACAGTGTGGACCGAGAGCACCACTGGGAGCTCAGGCACTGCCAAGGGTTTTGGTGCGGTTGCCTACTATTTCGGTCTCAAACTGCAGGATGAGCTCGAATCTTCGGAGGGCGCGAAGGATGTGCCGATCGGCTTGATTCACAGTGCCAAAGGCGGCACCAGTGTTGAGCAGTGGTTGCCTGCCGGCAATAATTACAATAGCACTGCGGGCGGTTATTACAATGGCCAGATTGACGCACTCATCCCATTTGCGATGCGCGGAGTGCTTTGGTACCAAGGCGAGACCAACGTGATGAATGATCAAGACGCGGCTGGTTATGTGACTAAGAAAAAAGCACTGATCGATGGCTGGCGTGCTCTGTGGGGTGAAACCTTTCCTTTTTACTACGTACAGCTTGCGCCTTATAATTACACAGGCGACGCAGATGGTGTCCTTCCACTCTTCTGGGAAGCGCAATCTGCGATCCTAGATCAGGTTAGCAATACCGCGATGGCAGTGACTTCTGATTGGGTTACTGACCGTGATGGCAACCTAAATCTCGATGAAATACATCCTAGGAATAAGCAACCCGCCGGCGAGCGTTTGGCACTGCTGGCGCTGGATAATACCTACGGCCAGAATATTGTCAGTAGTGGCCCA
>DOCS01000163.1 GCA_003503355.1 Opitutia bacterium | reverse complement strand
TCCCTTCGCAGGGAAGGAGTTTTTTTTACCGCGAACTTCATAGGCTCAGACTTGTGTATAAGGATATGCCGTCATTAGACGGGGGTGCTGCGCAACTCCAACGCTCCCCGATCTCACCGCGTAAAGAGCTGCGCTCCACGCGGTGAACTGATCGAGGCTACAAAATCACACTTACCACTTGCCCAGATTCAGCGCATTCAGATCTTTCAGCCCGGCTTCGGACACCTTGCCATCAAAGGCGCGGATCGCATGGCGCAGATTACGAATCGCGACGGCATACGGTTGTTCTTCGACGGGCTGTTTCACCACGGCACGCGCATCTTTAAGCGCTTGAGTGAGCACAGTCACATCGACGCCTTGCTGCATCAATTTTCCGCGCGCTTCATGCCCGACCTTGATCAACGACAGCAAGCCTGGCTTGTAAGCAAATCCATCTGTGAGCTCGAGGGTCACTGCGCCATCAATGCGCACCTTGCCAACCGGTGGCACTGGCTCGGAATACACCAAATAGTTATTTGCATCGATCAAGCAAAACACACCGTGCGTCATCCCCGGAGGGGCAATGGCTTCCACCCGACCATCGGTCAATTTCGCCGGTGCCCGGTCCCACTCTTCGAGGCGAGGCGCACGATACTTGAGCTCGGTGCCGCCGTTGAGGCTATACACCAAAAACGCATCCACGACTTTTGACTTTCCAGTGGTATCGAAGGTCGCCCAAATTTGTGTGTGCTCACTGCCCAGGGCAGTCACGACCGGCACATCCTGCTGCCCTTCTAGCGCCTCCCCGGAATCGGGATTCAAATACGGCACCCGCGCATCGTTGCCCGCCATCCAAGTGGTCAGATCTCCCAGCAACTGTTGCGTCATTTCAGGATATTGATCCACCAAGTTGTTGGCTTCGCCAATATCATTGCGCGTGCCATCTTCGTTGTAGAGCTTGAACAATTGTAAGTCCGGCGCTTCGGTCAGTCGGGGGCCCGTATTCTTCATCAGCTTCCAGCCTTTGCGCTGAATCACCGAAAAGGATTTATCATCGGCGGGATGGTGAAAAAACAACGTGTCACGCGCAGTGCCATCGGCGAATTTCGCTTCGCTTGCCTGGCCTTGAATGACCGGTAAAATATTACACCCGTCCAGATCCAATGCAGGGTCTGGTTGCATGCCGCCCATCGCCATGAAGGTGGGAAAAAGATCCAACAGTGTCACGGGGGTCGTTTCGTTGACCGAGCCTGGCTGCACGCCTGGGCCAATCACAATGAATGGTATTTTAACGCCGCCCTCATACATCCAACTCTTCCCTTCACGTAGCGGCGCATTGTCTGTGACCTTCTCGAAGCGACGCTTGCCGTCGGCACTCGCCCAGGTCGCCAGGCGCTGCGAGCCGCCATTGTCGGAGCTGATAATCAAATAGGTATTATCGATCAACTTGTGGCCCGGATTGCGTGGATCATCGATGGACTCCAGCGTCTGAACCACTTTGCTGACCATCCAGTCGACCGAATCGACCATGCTCGCATAATACGGATTGTTTTGCCCGGGCG
Source organism: Opitutia bacterium (assembly GCA_003503355.1). GTDB lineage: Bacteria > Verrucomicrobiota > Verrucomicrobiia > Opitutales > Coraliomargaritaceae > Lentimonas. Next base: position 1,304 of record DOCS01000163.1, on the reverse strand, counting down.
CATCGGGATCCGCAATCGAACCGGAGTCGGTCGGAAAATCGATGCCGAGCTTTTCACAATAATACGCCAAGCGCTTGCGGTCGCGCGTCATGATCGGGCCATGCACCAGCTTAGGGCAAAAATTCAGGAAGAACGGCTGATCCTGACGGCCGACCTTATTCAACCACCGCAACGAAATATCCGTCAGGCTATCATAGGGCCGCTCATCATCGATCAACGGCAAAAACAACGGATTATCAAAGTCCGTCAGGCGGTTGTTGCGAGGCTGCGAAAAGATGCCCTCCTTGTTGTTGATCTTCTTATCCTTGGGATCGACGATCTCCGGATCATTATACACATGATCACGGCCATAGGAAAAATCAAAGCCCAGCTGCAGCGGGGTCGGCACCATGTTTTCCCCACACACATGCCACTTGCCCACATGCGCAGTGGTATAGCCCGCCTTCTTCAATTCCTGTGGAATAATAGTCTTGGACGGATCGAGCCGTGCGGAATAGTATGGGGTCAACTCAGGACGCTCGCCCCATGCGCGTGGCACGCGACTGCCTTTGACATGATAGACGCCATTTTTCACGCCAAACTGACCGCTCAAATACGCAGCCCGCGAGGGCGAACACGTCGGCGACGGCGAGTAGGCCTGCATAAAGCGAATGCCCCGCTCCGCCACGCGGTCAATATTCGGCGTCTCATACAGCCCCGGCTCAGCATGCAGCGCGTCATAATAACACGCGACATCCTGCCAGCCGAGGTCATCGACGAGGATGTGCACAATGTTTGGTTGCGACCGTTCGACTACGCTCACGGCAGGCAGGCTCACAACAGGTGGCTTCGCATTCGCGAGCACAGGGGCCGTGGCAACACTCAGGCCGACGACGGCACAGATTGAATAAAAGGTGTTCTTCATATGACTGATAAAATAACAGAAATTCGTAGTAGTCACTACGTCCCGAATGCGCACGCAGTCTGTTCAAATATGCACGCTATTCTACACCTGCTGGATTGTTTGACTACCCTCTGTTTATAGGGTGGTCGTAACCTATCTGCTACGCTATCTTACTAAAAACAGAATGACTCCGGCTTGCCTGAGCCCGTCAACCGAACGAAGTATTCCCCTACCTCCGCCCCCGTATCTCGAACGCATGAAGCTTAAACAAAATAGCACCGCCATACTGCTACTGCTGGCAGGCTGTTTCCCCGCGTTGACCTTCGGCGAAGCGCAGAACACGCCCCCAGCGGACCTGCACAACGCCTCTCTCTCGCAACTGCAGCAACGTGCCGCAGCAATTGATACCGAGCTCGACGAG
>DOCS01000081.1:4386-11865 GCA_003503355.1 Opitutia bacterium | reverse complement strand
AATTGCGAAAAACGCTGATTACTGAACGAACGAATCGGCAGCACCGCATCGATCTCTTTGCGTTCCGTAGCCGTCTCGGCTGAACCATGCGCAATCAGCACGGTTTTAAAGCCTTTAAAAATGCGACCGACCTCAACACCGCCGCCAAAGGTATCACCAAAGACCAACACCGAAGTGCAGTTGGCTCCTTTCGCGATTTTTGCGGCTTCTCTCAGGATCAGATTATTAAAACGGTTATGCCGGCGACGTGGCTTCACCCCATCCCCTCCAAAAACAGCTTTTACCTCGCGGCGAAAGTCCGGCAGCGATTCAGCAGCAGCCAGTCGCTCCATGTGCAACTTGTCCTGAAAGACACGTGCCAACGAAGCCAAGCTGTACAAATAGTTACGGGCATTCTCAGCTGCCAATAGCAAAAAGACATAGCGAATGCCGTGGTATTCCTTTTGGCCCTCATAGCGCAGACCATTCGGGCAGCGCCCCACCGCAATCATATACCTTCGCTTCATCGGCACACGCGCGTGCGGCAGGCAAACACCATTCCCGAGATAGGTAGTCATCTGCTTTTCGCGATCCAACAGATCTTTCAGCAAGCCTTGGTTGGTTAATGACTTCTCTTTGGTAATATCGCAAACTGCGAGCAGTTCCGACAGCGCCCCCTTAAAGTCTGTGCTCTTTAAATCGATCACACGGGATTGGGCGATAAAGCGGTCTATTCGCATATTATATTCTCAAAAAATCAATCGCCTCTTGTCAAAATATTTAAAGCCATGACAGACGAAAAAATTACCGCTCGTCCCAACGAAGGTGCTGCACACTCACCGCGCGCAAATTAAAGTACAGGCCAAGCCTGCGGGCCCTACTGCTCCCACTCGATCGCGCCCTTCTTCAACTCGTAGATAAGCCCAAGGACCAGCACGAACAAGAAAAAGAAAATCGGCATCAGGATCGGCAGGTTCACGGCGAGAAATTCGCGAAAGACGAGAACCCACGGAATCAGGAATACCACTTCGATATCAAACAAAATAAAGAGCATCGCGGTGACATAGAATTTCACCGCGAAACGCGCATGGCCCGAGCCTTGGGCCAACATACCGCACTCGTAAGGCGAGTCCTTAGTCGGGTTGGGCGTGCCACGCTGTCCGAAGATATGCGAAGCCACAAGAACCACCACACCAATACTGGTAGCGATAAAAAACTGAATAAGAATCGGATAATAGTCCGCGATCTGCATACTATGGAAAGAAGAAGGCTTTGCGCCTCAGTTCAAGGCGTTTCTGCCAACAAATGAAATTATTCTGTCTGCTCAGCAGCGGGCGCCACCTCAAGCCCATCGGAATCCGAGGGTAAGACGCCCTCATTTGGATCCGCAACGAGGGACACAGGTCGAATACAAATCCTCGATTTCTCAAACACCCCCAAACCGAGACTGGCTGCAAACGGCAACTGACGCGGCAGAGGAGCAATCTCAGGAAATCCCTCCAAGAGTCGGACCGCATTCATCCGGTCAAACAGCAAGCGATCCAGCGCCACCGGATCACTGCTCATCCAAACGCGCGGCTCCGAGCGCGTATAAAGCGACTTAAAACGAGGCCCGCCGATAAACTGATAGCGCTCCAGTGAAATAAAATGCAGTACCATGCGTTCTTGCAGTTCCGGAATGGCAGCAATCTCGGCCACCGCGGCCGACGCCGTTGCCAAATTATCCAAAAACCGCTGGCTGTTACTCACATTCCACAAGGTCGCATTTGCCAGTGCGCCATCCACGCCTAAAGTAACATCATCCACGCCGACCGCCAAATTAATCCAAAAATCCACCTCAAACAACAGCGGTGCTGGCAAAAAACTTTTTCGCGCTTCCGCCCCTGCGGCTAACGAGCGCCCCTGCCCCGCCCCAGAAAAGAATTGCGGCTCCTGCTGCAAGGTGGGGGGCAGTGGGCTGTCATAAAACCAATCTACGTCATAGTGACGTTCACTATCCAAAGCCAAAACAGGACATCCCTCAAAGCGCGCCACATCGAGACTAAGCGGAGGTAAAATCCCCGCCTGGCGCAAATCATAGGCGGAATAATCGACGATTAAAATACGCTCGCGGGAAAACCCACGCACCTGCAAAGCCTCAATCACGGCGCGCAAAAGTGGCAACGGCGTGCTCAACCCACGTCCTCCGCGCGTATTTACCTTCAAACCGACCTGCCCTCGCACTCCAGGAGCGAGCCTGCTGGCGACAGTGGTCTCGTAGGCATCGACTAAAGTCGCCACCTGAGCAGAATACAGACCATCGGCTGACAGCGAAGCCTCCCAAACTAACCCCAGTGGCGCGCGCGGTGGCAATGCCTGCTGCGCACCCGAAACCATCGCCCCGAGCAAAGAACTAACTAGAACGCATGCCAAGACCAACCCGCGGCTGCCCCCCAAATCAAGGCGTCGCGTCCGCCTATCCACTTGACACCCAAACAAGGGATACGAGAGTGACGGCAACGCTGTGAGCTTATCTCTACAAATACACACCTCTCGCAACAAATTGCTGCTTATGCCAAAGGCAAACCTCAAAAAAGTAATCTTCATTCTTCTCTCACTGACCTACGTTCTTCTCGCAGGTTGCAGTGGTCCCGAAGAAAAGAAAGCTAAACGTCTACAACAAGCCGCCGAGTTACAGGCTGCCGGAGACCACACAACTGCTTTGGCCAACTTGGATACACTGTCCGCCGAATTCCCCAATGACGCTGAGATTCTTCGCCAAATCGGTGACATTCACCAAGCGCTCGGCAACACCGCCGAAGCCGCCTTCTACTTGAGCGCCGCATACGCGCTCAACCCGGATGACGTTGAACTGCTGTATCAAACCTACCGCGCCCAGGAAAACGCCCAGCAATCGGGCGCTGCCGCCGAATTACTCGAGGCACTCGTCAAAGCCGAACCCGACGCCATCACCGCCGAGCTATGGCGGCGCCTCGGCGAGTTCCGCGCCGAAGCACAACAAACGCAACCGGCCCTCGACGCCTATTTGAAAGGGGTCCATCCGGAGCAAAGCACTCCCGCCCCTGAAACAGCAGTCGCCATCGGCACCCTGTTTAGACAGCTCGACAACCTGCCTCAAGCGGAGCGCTGGTACAGCATCGCAGCCAACAGTGACGACCCCAACGCCCTAACCGCGCTATTTGGTCTACTCGAAATTCAGCTGCGCAACCAAAATTGGGTCGCGGCCGAAGCCGCGATCGCCCAGCTCGACCAACAATTCCCGGGAGCAATCGATGCCAGCAGGTGGGCCAGCGCCCGCGGCGAATTGCAAGGTTGGCGCAGTGCTCAAGCAGCCATGCAAGCCGAACTCGACAAAGCGAATGCAGCCTCAGAAACTGAAGAACAAACGGAAGCGGCTAAGAGCGACACCGACACCGCAGCCACTCCAGCCCACGTAAAGCCCGACACGCATACAAGCACGACAACTGAAGCCGGCAGCGCTACATCAGGCAAAGCACAGATCATAAAGGACATGCAGCACGCAGAAGCAATGGCGGACGCACCGGCACTGGAAACCGTCTCTTCGGTCGAAGCAGTAACCGCTCCTGCGCGCCAAGGTAAAATCGTCGCCTTCGACCCAAATATCGCAATCGAACCCGCCGAACCCGAGCTCAGTATCGAAGTCAACTACGATCAACAGACTCCCGCAACGTCCATTAACTATGCCGTGAACAGCACAAACGCGGGCGATCCAGCCGACAGCTTTCAGCCCGAGAACACAGAGGTAAACCGGGGCACTCCATCCCCCATCCGCCCCGCAGCGACACCGCGCAGCCTCGAAGAACTGCTCGCGGACGCCGAACAAGCCACCGACGAGGACGCATTCAAAAACGCCATCACACTTTACTGGCAAGCACTCGGCCGCGCGAATACTCAAGCCGACATCTGGAACAACCTCTCCCGCGTGTACCTGATGGACGGCCAGACCAAAAACGCCGAAACAACCGCACTCGAGGCAATGCGCCTGGCCCCTGATCAGACCGCGTACACCCTCGATTACCTCCGAGTCATTCAATACACCAAGCAATCCGACGACTTCCTAGCTGAGCTAGAAAGTGCCTACGACCGCTTTCCCCGCAGCGCCGAGATCGCACTCTCCCTCGCCCGTGGCTACGAACGTATTTCCGGGAACAAATCGGCCTCACGCACACTCTACCAGCGTTTCATCGAACTCGCCCCCAACCACCCGCTTAACGCTGAAGCCGAAACCGCCTTAGCCCGACTTCGCTAACAAAAACTCCACCGATAGCGAAGTTTTTGAGCATCCCCCGCCTTCTAAAAAAATAACACGTGGCACGCATCGCGCAAAAATCAGTCGAAACGATCAAACATCAGGTGAACCTGGTGGATATCGTCTCTCCCTACGTCGAACTCAAGCGGGCGGGTAAATCGTGGAAAGGACTCAGCCCCTTTACGCAGGAAAAAACGCCGTCGTTCTACGTCCATCCCGATCGTGGTTTCTATAAATGCTTCAGTACTGGCGAAGGCGGTGATTGCTTCACCTTTATAATGAAGGTCGAAAACCTCGAGTTCCCCGAAGCAATCGAGTTTATCGCCAAGAAGTTTAACATCACTTTGGAGTACGAAGCAGGTGGCCCCTCTCGCGAGCAAGTCTCACTGCGCAAACAAATCTTCGAAATCCACGAACTCGCCACCACCTGGTTCCACAAACAGTTCCTCGAATCCGAAGAAGCCGCGCCAGTGCGCAGCTATTGGCAGGAGCAGCGCGGCTTCACCATGGAGACTGCGGATGAGGTCAAGATTGGCTACGCCCCCGCGGCACGCAACGCCCTCGCCCTCTACTTTAAAGAGCGCGGCATTCCCGCCGAAGCCATGCGTCAATGCGGACTCTTCTTCGCACGCGACAACGAGAATTATCACGAAAATTTCAAATCCCGCTTCCGTGGCCGTCTAATGGTGCCGATTCGCGACGTACAAGGCCGCGTGGTCGCCTTTACCGCCCGCCAATTGGCGCAGACCCCGGAAGATGACCCCGCTCGCGAGGCGAAATATATCAACTCGCCCGAGACGCAGATTTTCCATAAGGGGCGCATTCTATTCGGCATGGACCATGCCCGCACGCATTTAAAAGAAGGCGGCAGCTTCCTCATGGTCGAAGGGCAACTCGACGCGATTCGCTGCTGGTCGGTGGGTCTGCACACCGCGGTCGCGCCGCAAGGCACAGCGATCACCGACGACCAGCTCCACCTGATGCGCCGCTACCAGCCCAGCTCGGTCGAGTGCCTGCTCGATGGCGACAAAGCCGGACGCAAAGCCGCGCTGCGCACGCTACCGCTGGCCTTCAAAGCCGGGCTAGAATTTCGCTTTTTACTCCTGCCCGAGAAATCCGACCCCGATGACCTGCTGCGCGAACACGGCGCCGCCGCTCTGGAACCGCTCCGCGTGAATGCACGCAGTGCCATCGAGCTCGCCGTTTCAGAAAGCCTCCCCGAAGACCGAGCACCGACCACCCACGAGAAAACCACCGCACTGCGCAACGTGTTCGACTTATTGCAGCACGTCCCATCCGAAGTCGCGCGTGAGGATTATATTCAGGCGGCATCGAAAATGCTCAATGTCGATACACACGCAGCACTGATTGATTTCAAAAAAGTGCCCAAGCCGCAGACTTATCGTCAAGGCCAAGATCAGCCCAAACCGACTCCAAAAGTCGCGCGAGACACGCTATTGACACAGGGAACGTGGGAGCTACTTTGGCTCGTTTTACACTTTCCCGCACATAGCGCTGCAATCTCAGAAATAATTGATTACGATTGGATTAATAAAGCATCCCCAGCCGGGCGCTTGCTGCAACGTGTTCTTGCTGAACTGCGCGAGGGCCTCATCGAAGACACGTCCAACATCGAGAATCTCATCGAAACCATTGAAGATAGGCAACTGTTGGCGGACTTGCACTCCAGAGACCTAAATATCGATACCGACCTCGCAGAGACAGAGATCAACAAACAAATCAACTACATCTACATCAACTACTTAAAGAATCAGCTAAAAGCCCTCACGCAACAAGTAGCAAACGCTTCCCCAGACAAACAAACGAGCATCATGCGCAAAGCCAAAGAAGCGCGTAACGCACTCGCGAATCCCCACCAGCTCGAAATTTAAACAAGCAGTTCACACACACGCCACACACATTATGCCCGCAGCGAAAAAGACCACCGCCAAAAAGAAGACTGTTGCCAAGAAAACTGCAGCCAAAAAAACTGCCAAAAAGAAAGCACCGGCTAAGAAAACTGCTGCAAAAAAAGCACCGGCTGCTAAAGCTGCCAGCACCGAGGCGACCGCAGTCACCGCGGAAGACATCAACGAGCAGATCGAAAAGGCCGCCCCAAAGAAACGCAGCTTGTCTCCCAAGGCCCAGGAGAAGCTAAATGAGCGTATACGCACTCTGATTCGCCTTTCCAAAGAACAGGGTTTCCTCACGTATAAGGACATCAACGCAGCCCTGCCCGGCAGCGTCAACAATCCTGAGGAAATCGAAAATATCATTTCCATCCTTCAAAACCTTGAAGTTGAAATCCTAGACGACAACGAAGTCGAAGCCTACAAAGCCCGCCAGGAAGAAACCGAGGAAAAAGAAGTCCGCACCTCACAGAATGACATTCTCGATGATCCCGTCCGAATGTATCTGAAGCAAATGGGACAAGTGCCCTTGCTCACACGCGAGGAGGAAGTGGCGATTTCAAAACGCATTGAGAAAGCGGAATTGCGTGCGCAAGATGCGCTATTTTCAACAGCACTGACACTCGAATTTCAAAACAATGTCGTACAAAAACTGCTCAACCGCGAAGAGCGTTTCGACCGGGTGGTGCTCGACAAGAAAATCGAAAGCCGTGAAATCTACTTCGAAAGCCTGCCAAAGCTCCTAGAGCAAGCACACAAGCTCGGCGAGCGTATTTACGCCGCGTGGGACAGCCAACTCAACGCCACCAGCCAGCCGAACGCCAAGCGTGCACGTACACGCATGAAAAAATACGAGGGCGAACTGCACATTTTACTGCGTAAATACTGCCTAAAGCTTAAAGTTTTTGAAGATTTCGTGAACGACCTCACTCCGGTCTACCGTGAAATCACAGACCACTACGACGACATCGAATCGGCTGAGAAGGTCTCCACTCGTCGCAAAAAGAAAGTCGACATCAAAACGATTGAGGAACGCCTCGGAGAGATCACGCTTGAGTTCAAAATGGATGCGCGCGAGTTAATGGAGATCGTCCGCGAAGTGCGCACCGGCATGCGCCAGGCACATAAGGCCAAGACCGAGATGGTTGAAGCCAACCTCCGTCTAGTGATTTCGATCGCCAAGAAATACACCAACCGCGGACTCTCCTTCCTCGACTTGATTCAAGAAGGTAACATGGGCTTGATGAAAGCGGTTGAGAAATTCGAATACCGCCGCGGTTACAAGTTCTCGACCTATGCAACCTGGTGGATCCGGCAGGC
>DOCS01000081.1:0-4303 GCA_003503355.1 Opitutia bacterium | reverse complement strand
GTGCAGTCCATCATGAAGATGGCCCAGCAGCCGATCTCCCTGCAAAGCCCGGTGGGAGATTCTGATGACACAAACTTCGGTGACTTTATCGAAGACAAAGGTGCGGAAAATCCATACGACATGACAGCCTACAGCCTGTTGCGTGAAAAGATCACCGATGTCCTAGACAGCTTGACCGAGCGCGAGCGCAAAGTCCTCTCTCTACGCTTCGGTCTCGCCGATGGCTACTCCCGCACACTTGAAGAAGTCGGTCGCCAGTTTAAAGTAACCCGCGAGCGTATTCGCCAGATCGAAGCCAAAGCACTGCGCAAGATGCGTCACCCTACACGCATTCGCCAGCTACACGGCTTCTTTGAAGGAGACATTAATCTCGAAAAACCTGGCATGGATAGCCTCAAACGCGAAAACGCTAAAGACTAAACGCGGAACCCTCGCTCCGCTAAACTGTCCAAATAAATACCATATGTCCTTATACTATCGACTTCTCTGTCTCTGCAGCTGTGTGCTCGGAGCAATTCTTACAGGCTGCGGGAGCGTCAATGGCGTGCGCATCACCGAAGGCAAACAAGAAGCCGCCTCGGAGACGATTGCGATCGCCAAGGACGCGGCAATCATTGTGCACATCGATCTATTCGAGCGCATCGCCACGATTCGCAATGGAGCAAAGCTTAACGCCGACTTCCTAATTGCCACTAATTACGCAGGTCTCGAAACGGGCGTACTCAAGGTGCGTAAAGGCTCAAGTCAGAGTCTACGCGCCGTCGACATCTTAGAAGGCAGCCCTAAAATCAACAATTTAGTACGCCCCGCGAGCAGCGACCGAAGTGAAACGTTGGCCAAGATGTATCGTGACCCCGCAGACGCTAACTAATACACATTGAGCCTATTCATATTTATGAACATTCACACTTTAGCATTCATCCAGAATCTTCGCGCTCCGGAAATTATTCTAATTTTCCTAGTCGTACTGCTTTTATTTGGAGCCAAACGACTGCCCGACCTGTTCAAGTCTTTCGGCAAATCGATTAAGGAATTCAAGAAAGCGACCTCCGACATCGAAGAAGACATCCGCACTGCAATGGATGACGAAGATGCGCCGAAGCCAGCGCCACGCGCCGATAACAAGCAAGTGGAGACAACCCCGCCGCCTTCGCAAGCGCCCAAGAGCAACGACACGTAGCAGCTGCAGCATTTTACCGAAAAGAGCGAATCACCATGATTCGCTCTTTTTTTGTGCCTAAAGGAAACACTCGGCGCACACAGGAAGGCCCGATGCAAGCGCCTAGCGAACTGCCAACTGATAGTAAAACAGACCGGTCAGAGCGAGTGCATGCCCGATCTTAAATTCGCGCGCCCACTGAACCACTTGCGCTTCGGGGATGACGCGAATCTCCATTTCTTCGTGCTCATCCCACTCGGTGCCCGACTCAGCCAGCTCCACATTATCCGCAAAGACAATGTGACAATGGTTGTTGAGAATTGCTGGGTTCGGCTTGCAATGGCCGATCAGGCGACCGCTTTGGGCAACATAACCAGTCTCTTCACGCAACTCACGCAACCCTGCCTCTACAGGGTCCTCGCCGGCATCGATGATCCCGCCGGGAAACTCCCAAGAGAGCTCATCCGAGCCCCAACGAAATTGACGGACCAAAATCAGCTCACCAGACGGAGTTCGTGCCACAACGATCACCCAGTCACGGGAATCAATATAGTAGAATTCACCCTCAGTGCCATTCTCAGGATGACGATAGCGACGCGCGCGGAGATCCCACACGCGGCAAGCCCTGAGTAATTTATCGTCCAGTAAATCCCAACGCGGGGGACCGGACTGCTCCACACTATCGGCCATCAGCGAACGGGAATATTAATGGCTTGGCCAATACTCAAACGGCGCGGATCGACATCTGGGTTCGCATCCAGAATGGCCTGAACAGACACGCCGATCTTGGTCGCGATCCGCCCGAAAGTATCTCCCGCGACGATGGTATACATCGTCGCGTCTGCCGGCGACACAGCAACAACGGACTGCTCGGCCGACACCGTACTGGTCGCCTCAGCAGCAGGAGCTGGGGAAGCTGGACGAAAACCAGCTGCGGCAAATTCATTCAGCGACTCCGCGGTCTTCACGATCTGCTCGCGATTAAGCTTCAGTTCAGAAGCCAGCTTTTTGACTGCCTGCTCGCCCTGGGAACTGTACACTCGCAAACGACTGACCGTTTTATTCTGTTCAGCGACCTGAGCAGCCAATTCGGCCATTTGGGTATCAAAACCGGAAATCTTTTTTTCAGCACGGGCCGAGCTGCTGGTGCCCGCCTCGACTGACTCGTCGATAGAATTAATGCGCTGGTTGGCAGTGAGGCCGAAATAAAGGCCTGCGCCACCCAGAACGATTCCGAAGACCGCGAGTGCGACTGGAATCATATTATTTGGAGTTTGGTTTGCGTCGTCTTCCATAAACCGCCCACGCTAGGTAATTGAAGCAACTGTGCAAGCAAGGGATACGCGAGGTTGCCACTTAAGCAAAATCTTTCCAACTTAGCCGCAATGCCGAACCATCCAGCCACCGCATCAAAGCGTATTATCCGCAACCTCTGCCTGTTGCTCATTCCTGCAATACTCGCAGCGCTGGGACTGTTCTATGCATGGAATGCATACCCCGACCTCGCACATTGGAAACAACTTGGCAGCGATGCGCGCGTGTATCTGGAGGCGCATCCACTGCTGCTGGTGCTGGCGTTGGCCACACTGCCCGGCATCGGCTTTCCCATGAGTCCGCTACTGGTCCTCTTCGGCATCGTCATGGGCCCGCGCTTTGGAATGCCGATCGCATGCGTAATCGGCATTGCCGCAACCAGCGTTTGCACGATCTGGACCTACGCGTTGGCTACCGGCCCATTGCGTCATTTCTTGCTAACACGCCTGTTGAGCAAATGGACCCTGCCGGAGTTGACCGAACGAAGCGCACTTCGCCTCGGACTGATTATTCGAATCACGCCGGGAATCCCCTACCCGCTACAAAATGTGGCTCTTGGAGTGATGGGGCTGCGGTTTAAGACCTACCTGTTGGCCTCGCTGCCGGTACAAAGCCTCTTTACGGTCGGTTTAATCGTCACCGGCGGTGCAATTTTTGAAGGCAGAGCAGGACTCGCCTTGACCGGAGCGGTGGTGCTCGTTGTCGTCATTTTGGTTTCGCGCATGCTGCGCTGCCGCACTATGAGTCATGTTGGATAATCGAAGCAAACCCGCCTCTGACCAGGTGTTAAAAGTCACTGAGCTGACACGCCAAATTAAAGCGCAGCTGGAGGGCCGCTTTACCCAGCTTTGGGTGCAAGGCGAGGTCTCCAACTTGAGGCGACAAAGTTCCGGTCATGTCTACTTCTCGCTCAAAGACGCCGGCAGCCAACTGCCCTGCGTGCTCTTCGCCCGCGATGCCGCGCAACAAGGATTCGAATTGCGCGACGGTATGGAAGTTTTGCTGTTCGGCAGCCTTTCTGTCTACGCCCCCCACGGCCGCTACCAGTTAATCGCTAAAATGACAGTCCAGAGCGGACAAGGGCAGTTGCAAATGGAGTTTGAACGACTCAAACGCACACTCGCGGCCGAAGGATTGTTTGCAAAAGACCGCAAACGCCCACTCCCCGCCCTGCCACTGCGCATCGCCGTGATCACCTCCCCCACCGGCGCGGCGGTCCGCGACTTCCTCCGTATTCTTCGGCGGCGCCACTACAAAGGCGAGGTGGTCATTTTCCCCGCACGTGTGCAAGGCAAGGGAGCCGCCCAAGAAGTCGCCGCAATGCTTGAGCATGCAGGCGCAAGCCGAAATTTCGATCTGGCGGTCATCACCCGTGGCGGTGGCAGCATCGAAGACCTCTGGGCCTTTAACGAAGAGGTGCTGACCCGAGCGGTCGCCAACTGCCCCCTCCCCGTCATCTCCGCCGTTGGGCACGAGATCGACACGGTCCTGACCGACTACGCTGCCGACCAACGCGCCGAAACACCCTCGGCCGCTGCCGAGCTCATCTCTACGCTCTACCTCGAAACCGTACAACGCCTTGAAAGCGCGAAGCACGATCTGCTGAACTGGATCGAAGACGGCATTGCCGAACGTCGCCAAAGCCTCCGCGAGCTTGAGGCACAGATGCAAATCATCGCCCCACAGCGTCAGGTCGAGCTATTTGGGATGAAACTAGACGATCTGGAAAATCGCCTCAGCCAATCACTGCAAGGGCGCCTCACTCGGGAGAAATCCAAACTAGCTCAACATTCGCAATGCCTCGCTGAGCACCACCCGCGCATCAAAATC
>DOCS01000205.1:249-9018 GCA_003503355.1 Opitutia bacterium | reverse complement strand
CGCAGCTGATCCCTCGAATAGGGCTTAGACTTAAATTGGTAAATTTCATCCATGATCTGGAAATCTTTCATTCCAGCAAACACAGGCTTGATAATTTCGTGCTCACAGTCCTCGACCACGATCGTCACATTCATTTTCGAAGTCCAAGGGTGTCCTCCGAAATAGGCGCCCATCGCCTTTCCATAGCCCTGATGACCATAACAAGCATCCGTGGCAGCATGAATACCGACGAGGCCTCCGCCTTGTTGCACATAATCGATTAAGTTATCCACCAGCCGATTGTGCCGCGCCTGCAACCAATCCCATTCTTCCGGTGAAAAGCGCTTACGCTGCTTCTTATTAGGCATAAAGAAGTCCAGTGTGGGGCTCACCAATAACACCGCGTCAAAGGTCTTGAGCGCCTCTGGCTCGAAGTTTGCCGGATCATCACTGACCACCGGATCATACGCGCCAGTCGCCTCCCCCAACTTTGCTAAGGCCATCTTCGCTGTTGGAATCGAACTATGCCGAAACCCGGCAGTTGCACTAAAAATCAATACGCGACGGCTTTTTTCAGGCGTCACAATCGCAGCGCTAGGCAGTGCCTCGTTGATGGCTTGCACATTAGCCTTAGGCACTGGTTTATCGTTAAACGTGGGAACCCAGTCGGAGGCGGCGTTGAGTGAAGTCAGCGCCAACGCGAAAATCGGCAACATTAGAATATTCATAAATATAGGGAGTATTAGGGATAGAAGGATCTCTGCACAAAAACGCCTCTAAAATGCGTAAGGTATTGCGCCGAATCAAGGGCGATAAGTGTTCAACTATTTTTAAGCGCAGAATCGGCACTCGTGCGCTGTCGCTGAGCGTCTCCTGCGGTGTTGACGTCCACATCCATTGCGCTGCGGATATCCTTTTCAATGCCTGCAGTCGCTTGCTTAAACTCGCGTACTGATTTACCCAGCGAGCGAAATAGATCAGGCATCCGCTTGGCGCCAAAGAAGAGCAAGACAACCCCACCGATCATAACGATCTCGGGCGTATTCAGGTTCTGGATAAATGCTATTGTATTTAAATTCATAAGGCTTCCTCCTATTTACTGTTTTTCTTTATCAAACGCGGCATCAAAGGCCACATTGCTCGGCGCGAAATCGAGGTTGCGCGTGAAACGACACGACTCCTCACCTCCGTGAAAACGATCCATTCGGGAATCTTCCCATTCAACTGACAGCGGGCCATTGTAAGCCACGTCATTGAGTGCGACCATAACTTCCTCGAAGTTCACATCACCACGACCCGGCGAGCGAAAGTCCCAGTAGCGGCGTGCATCGCCGAACTCGGTATGCCCACCGAAAACACCAACGTCGCCGTTACCGTGCCCCCACCAGGCATCCTTAACATGCGCGTGGAAAATGTAAGCTCCGAAGTCGCGGATGAATTTCACATAATCGACGCCTTGATAGCCAAGATGACTCGGGTCGTAGTTGAAGCCGAAGCGTGGGTGGTGATTGATCGCTTCGAGTGCGGTGGCCGCACTGGCAATATCAAAGGCGATTTCAGTCGGGTGCACTTCGAGCGCGAAATAGACATCCTGCTGCTCGAAGACATCGAGAATCGGCGTCCAACGGTCGGCAAAGTCTTTGAAGCCTGCTTCAATTTGACCGGGCACGGTGGGTGGAAACGAATAAAGCAAATGCCAGATCGAAGATCCGGTAAAGCCATTAACCACAACACGCTCCGGGGCGCCCCCTGGTTTGGCGTCGAAAAACTGGCGTGCCGCACGAGCGGTGTCCTGCATTTCTTTAGCTGCGCGCTGACGCACACCTTCGGGTTCGCCGTCGCCGTAGATTTCAGGCGAAAGAATTGCTGCATGGCGTGCATCAATCAGGTCGCAGACCGCTTGGCCGACCAAGTGGTTGGAAATCGCGTAGCATGTCAGCCCATTGGCTTCAAGTAGCGCCCACTTCTTGGCAATGTAATCCGGCTCGTTCAACGCGGCTTGCACATCGAAATGATCGCCCCAGCAGGCGAGTTCGACGCCGTCGAATCCCATGGCCTTCACTTTGGGCGCCAGTTCGGCGAGCGAGAGATCGGCCCACTGGCCAGTGAAAAGTGTAACAGGTCGTGACATAATCTGAAGTGATAGGTTGAGCGTTGTAAGTTGTTAGTTGGAAAGTTGAAGCAATTGAATTGCAGACTTGTTTTGGCTCGCGACCGCAATGGATAAAGCGCGCTCGCCGTTGGCTGCTTGCACCGATGGATCCACTCCGGCAGCCAGTAAAATTTGTACCAATTCGGCGCTGCCACTGACAGCGGCTTCGTGCAGAGGCGTGCCACCGCACGCACTCAGTGAATTGGGGTCGACCCCTCCTGAGAGTAAAGCTTTAGCCACACCCACACGATCCTTGGCTGCAGCGTAGTGCAAGGGTGTCCATCCGGATTTGTCTAATTCATTAGGCTTCGCCCGCGCGTTAAGCAATGCAATCGTAACTGCTGCCAGGTCACGATCCACACAGAGGTGCAGCGGTGTGCGCTGACTTCCATCCACTGCATTCACATCCGCTCCAGCTTCGATCAATACAAGTGCAATTTCTGCACGCTTGCGCATAATTGCTAAATGTAGCGGCGAGAGTTTCGGGTGATTGGCCTGATCCACACGTTCGGGGTACTCAGCGAGTTGCAACTGAACATCCGCTAAGTCTCCGCGCGCGATCGCCTCGTCAATCGTGTCATATTTGACACCATCTGCGTAGGCCGACAAAGCCAGCATCCACACAGTTAAAAATGCGCAAATAAACTTCATCACACTCATTCTGCAGCGAGGGTCATCCAACTCCCATCCGCAGCACTCGAGCTCACTGCAGCATCAATAAATGCCAGCCCGATACGGCCATCCTCAACATTCGCGTACTTCGATCCATCACAACTAAAGGATTGTCCCGCGTTGTACGCGCGCACATCGGTTTCGAAATCACGGTGCAATCGTCCTAGCGCGTCATGAAACGCCTCGCCATGACCGGATGGTAAGGTCGGCTCTGCCATCAGATCCTCCGGCAAGTCACCCAAGAACCCATCATTGCCAGCCACCTCACCACGCCAGTAGACCCGATCGGGTTGCCCGGGTAACAGGATCCGCACGGCTTCCGGTTCTTCCTGTTTCCAAATCAGCGTACCTTGGCTGCCGTTCACCTCAATGCTGAGATCATTCTTATGCCCAATCGCGATTTGAGACGCGCGCACCAGCGCTTTGCCACCATTCGACAATTCACAATAGGTGGTGAAATGATCATCCAGTGAGCGCCCTGCGACGAATACTTCGAGCCGCGCCGATACTTTAGACACATCCAACCCAGTTACATAGCGCAGCTGCATCAATGCATGCGTACCGATATCACCGCCGCAATTGGACGCACCGGAGCGCTTGGGATCCGTACGCCATTCAGCTTGTTGCATTCCTGACTCCTCAGCCTTCCCAGCAAGCCATCCTTGCTGATAAGAGGCATCCACCCAGCGCACATCACCGAGCAAACCACTGCACACGATGTGCCGGCTCAGGCGCGAACTCCAGTGTCCGAGATAGGTATGAGCGACCGCAAAAGGCACGTTCGCCTTCTCGACCGCAGCCTTCAGTTGCACTGCTTCGTGATGATTCAGGGTCAGCGGTTTTTCGCAAAAAACCGGAATGCCTGCTTCCACTGCCTTTAACGCGGGTGCAAAGTGAGCGAAATTAGGAGTCACCACCACCACATAGTCTAAGCGCTCCGACTCTGGTAGGTTCGCTTGTGCATCAATCATCGCTGCAAAACTACCATAACCTTGAATCGGATACGGCCAGTTTGCGGCGTCCTCGAGTGCAGCCTCAGGACGCGTGCGCAAGGCGCCCGCCACCACACGTCGCGTGCCATCCAGATGAATTGCCTTCTGGTGGGGGTGTGCAAAAAATGCGCCGCCACCGCCGCCGACCATTCCGACTTTAAGTTGTTTAGGTGAGGACATAATTATAATGTGTTTGTAATTTTTAAAAGTGAAAGATCTAGAAGGCGGTCTCTTCGTCCGGCTGGGCATGTGCACCGACGAGGACTTTTGGCTTATAGCCACCTTGGCTCTTAAAGTAGAAAATCAGACCGATGTAGCAAACCAGCATGAACGCGGGAAAGATGCACATTTTAGCGAGCGCACCCTGGGTCTCGCGCTCTTGAATTTCAGTGACCTGGACCTGCACGGCTTCTGGCAGTTCAGCAAGCGCAGCGCCATTGAGCGCAGTATATTTTCCAAGTAGGTAATCGCTCTCTTGCGCAACTTGCTCATAGGCTGCCGGCAGTTCTGCTTCAATCGCTGAAGTGACTGAGCTTTCCTGCAAATAACCAATAAACGGTCCACCTAGAATACCGACAGTCAGCATGCCGATACCAGCAATCGCGTTCAGCGTGAGCGCCCCACCCTTGGGAGTTTGCTCGGCAACCACACCGAGCATGGTTGGCCAGAAGTAGGTCTTGGCGACGCCATAAATGGTGGCCGCAAAGAAGATGAAGCCGACCGCAGTTGCAAAGGACAGCAGATACAGCCCGACAATTGAGAGCGAGGCGCACAGAGCAAGGAGGCCGAGCGGGCCAAACTTGTTGATGACCGGGCCGGCGTTGAAGCGCAGCACCATCATAATAGCCGAAGTGTAAACTAACACCCAGGTCGGGTCCCAACCAGCTGCGTGCATTGGCTTTTCCATCAGTGCAGAAATCCAGCCGTCGGTGCCAAGCTCAGTCGTCGCGAGCGGCATCATAATCACTACCAGCACCAGCAGCAGCGGGTTACCCAACGAGCGGCTATAAAATGCGTAGCCGATTACAGAAATGGCAACCAGTGCCCATGTGATACCGCCGGACCAAGCAAATACGCTGCCCAACTGCGAGAAGATCAAATAAAATGCGATAAACGCACCAGCAGTGCCGAGCTCAGCCAACATTTCGCGGTAGCTCGAACCTGCAGCCACACGCTCGTTCACAGGAAATTTCACTTTGGCCAACATCACCAAATAAACGAATGCCGGGAGGAACATAATACCGATCAAGATGCGCCAGTCATTGGCCACCACACCACTGAGGCCGATTGCAAGCACACCGCCGAGCACCAGACCACCGGGCCAGCCAGCGTGCAGGATATTTAGCCACTTGGATTTTTCATCTTTAAACAGTGTCGCGACTACGGGGTTGATAAACGCCTCAACCGTGCCATTGCCGAGCCCCAGAATCACCGAGCCCCAATAGAGATAGTTCCACGCTTTGGCCTGTGCGATTGCGAGATCTGCAACCTCTCCGTTAACGATGCCATACGCCATGACTGCCAACCCACCAAAAATCGCATAACAGACAAAACTGAAATACATCGCGAATTTGTAGCCGACTCGGTCGATGATCAAACTGAACAGAATGATACTGATTGCGAAGGGCCAGATGCCCGCGCCAAACAGCACACCAGACTGCACCTTATCGAGACCGAATTGCTCGGGCCAGATACCGCTGTTGATCAGAATGGCACGAATAATAAAGGCCATTGAGGTGGTAATCAGGGCGATAAAAGAGCCCCAAAATACGGTTTTGTCGTTTTTACTATGTTTCACTTTATGATTTTCAGAATTAGATTTGAGAGCGTAACACCATCGAAGCCGACCGACCGTTACGCACGGAGGTCACTTCACTAAAGCTACGACGGTATTTGAGTGGTGTTATATTCAATTCCTGTCGAAACGCGCGCGTCATATTGGTTTGGTCATTGAAGCCGCACTGTACCGCGATTTCTGCCAAACCAATAATAGTCTCACGTAAAATTTTACAGGCAGCATTCAGGCGCGTCCGTCGTAGATACATTAGAGGAGTCAACTCGAAGGTCTTTTTAAATAAACGCTCCTGTGAACTGACCGAGACGCCGCCAACTTTGGCCATATCGCCTACCGATAATTTCTCCCGATAATGCGCACGCACATATTCGACGATCCGATGCATCTCGGGATGTTCCGCATACAACGCATCGGAGTCGCGAATGATTCGCGCGACTCCAGCCAAACCGATGACAGTCGCGTCATTATCAAACAAGGGAACTTTCGTCGTGCACAGCCAATCAAGCGAACCATCTGCAGACGGCACTAACTCGACATGATTATAAATCGCCTGCCCCGTGCGCATCACGCGCTGGTCATCCGCGAAAAATACATCTGCCAAAAAATCCGGGCTATAATCATAATCCGTTTTGCCGATCATCCTCTCAATGGACTCCTCACCGAACGTTTGCGCAAAACTCTGCCCACCCGCCATAAAGCGACTCTCACGATCCTTCACGAAAAAGAATGCGCCAGGCACAGAGTCAAACAACGACTCCATCAACTGATCAGGGCGCAGCGAGGCACGGAATTGAGCCTGCAATTTAGCTATCTGATCGTCGTTAAGCTGGGAGGATATTTCCATGGGGTATAAAGAAAGACCTCACAAGTGACGAAATTTGACAAGAAAAAACAAAAGAACCAGCTAAACAACCATCATTTACCACCCAATAAAAATACCACAAGAAACGCTCGCACAAAGCTTAAAACGACAACTAGGACCCTGATATAATTTACATATATCGTCAGGCCACATTGATATTTAATTAATTATTCAATTGATAAAAAAGTAGCTTTTTGCATAAATATCGACAATCCACCACTTAGGTGCGCTTTCAACAAATAATCCAAACACAATTTATGGCTTCCAAAGATAAATGCTCCAGCGATCTCGGGCTCACGCTCGGCATGCTCACCCTTCGCATCTGGCTCGGTTTCCGCGCCATACAAACCGGCATCGAAAAATACGCCGGCACTACCAGCTACGACAAGGACGTCTTGATTGACGGTGCGCCCAACGCATATGGCCTGACCGAAACAGCCACTGGCAAAGTGTATGCATTGAGCAACTACAACGGCGTGCCGGCTCCCCTCTACGAAAAGTTCAGCAATGAACCGCTGATCCCAAGTTGGGGCCTCAACCTTTTCGACACAATTCTCGGCCCCGCGCTGATTATCCTTGGCCTGACCATATTGCTCGGCATCGCCCAACGCATCTCGCTGTTCGCAATGGGCCTGGTTTACACCAGCCTCACCTTCGGACTCATCCTGATTAAGCAGGACGCCGGCATTGCATGGCTCGGCGTGCATATTATCATGATCGTCATGGCGCTGGCCCTCACCAAGCACAACCGCTTCGCCGTTCTCAAAAAGTGGTAACCACAACCGAGACACAGCTATGAACTTAAAACTCCCAACTCTTTCCCGACGTGACTTCCTCGCGAAGTCCACGATCGGCGCGGGCCTCGTGCTCGGCGCACCCGCCATTCTACGTGCCAAAGAAGCCGGCGCACCAGCAGACGACATCCGTGTCGGCTTCATCGGTTGCGGCAAGCAACACGAAGTGCTGTTTAACGCGATGGTCAACATTCAGGGCATCCGTTACGTGGCTGCCTGCGACATCATGAAGGCCCGCGTCGGCCGCACCTTTTCCACTATAAAATCGCGTTTTAATTACAACATCAACCGCTACCTCGATGCCGCAGAGATGCTGGAAAAGGAAGACCTAGATGCGGTGTTTGTGTCCACGCCGGACTTCTGGCATGCACCACACACGATCATGGCGCTCGAAGCCGGTTGTGACGTTTATTGCGAAAAGATGATGTCCAATACCCTCGAAGGGGCGCGCAGTATGGTTGCAGCGATGGATCGCACCGGCAAATTGTGCCAGATCGGGCACCAGCGCCGTAGCAATCCACGCTACCGCTTCACTCTCGAGCAACTCATCCAAAAAGAGAAAATCTGCGGCCAGATCGTTAACATTAACGGCCAATGGAATCGTGCGCTCAGCTCGTCTCAGGACATTGTATCCAAACCGTCCATACTCCCAAACGCAGACATCCTCAAGCAAGTCGGCTTCGGCGCGGGTGCGGACCACGACCTCTCACTCGAAGAGTTACGTCATCGGTTCCTGAACTGGCGCTTTTATAAAGACCTGTCCGGCGGCCCGATCTCTGATCTCGGTGCGCACCAAATTGACATCTTTAACTGGTTTCTCGGCGTACAACCAACCTCACTCATGGCATCCGGGGGGCGCAGTTATTTCAGAGACCGCGAGCATTTCGATAACGTCATGTGTGTCTTCGACTACGACACCCCACAAGGCAATGTACGCGCGTTTTATCAAGTACTCACCACCACCAGTTCCGGCGGCGGCTACTATGAGTCCTTCATGGGCACCGAGGGCACCATCAACATCTCTGAACGCGAAGCCTATACCAAAATCTATAAAGAATCCGGTGCGGACAGCTCGAAATGGGATCAACTCACTCGCCGCGGTCTACTAACCAAGCAAGCAGCCGGCGTAGCTGCGGGTGGTGCCGATGCCATCGCCTCTTACGAATCCGCACCACCGGACGAATATGCCCTACCGGGCGGTCTGAGCAAAGCGCCGCACCAACCGCACATCGAAAACTTCCTCTCGGCTATCCGCGGCCAAGCCAAGCTAACTTGCGATGCGCGCCATGCCCTCGAGTCCGAAGCGCCAATCTACTGGGTCAACCACGCTGCGGAGACCAAAGAAACCATCCACTTCACCGACGAGCATCTACACGCTTAGGAATATCTAAAACATTGAAAGCTGAAAAGCGGAGATAACAAATAATACTATCATGAAACAACTCGCATTCCTCATACTTACATCCAGCGCATTGATTTTCACTGCTTGCGGCGACAAATCGGCATCCGACGACAGCGCAGCG
>DOCS01000205.1:0-168 GCA_003503355.1 Opitutia bacterium | reverse complement strand
ATCAAAGTCGACAACCTCGAACAGGCTCCGTCCAGCGCACCCGTGCTGATGGTCCCCGAAGGCACCGTGCTCCTTTCCGCCGGCAAGCCTGTCACCGGTAGCGACGACTTCCCAATCATCGGCGAACTCGCATACATCACCGACGGCGACAAAGAAGCCGGCGAAGGT
>DOCS01000252.1 GCA_003503355.1 Opitutia bacterium | reverse complement strand
GCACCAAAGGCGCCGGCTTGTGGGCCGCGCAGCACTTCGACTTGTTGCACGTCAAACAGGTTGCCGACCGTGCCCAAACCGGTGAGATCTAGGTCGTCGATTAGGAAGCGTACCGCAGAGTCGGGTGTTTCGCCCTCGAACTGCGAGTTTTCACCAATGCCGCGGATCTGAATGTAGCGCGGGCGGGAGCTGCCGCCGGTCCAGGTGAGATTGGGGATCGCGTTTACGATGTCCTCAAAGTGTTGCACGCCATTGGTCGCGAGGCGCGTGTCATCGATGACCGTGACGCTGGCGGTGGTGCGTTCGAGTTCGGATTGCCACAGGTCGCCGGTGACGATGGTGGTCGGCAGTTGCGATACTGCTGGCTCGGTGCCCGTTGGGGCTTGCGATGCCGTTTGCGCGTTCAGGCCAGCCGCGAAGGCTGCGAAGGCGAGTGTTACTTGTATGTGTTTCATTTGGATCTCAATCAGTGTTGTTTGAGATCCGGCCTCTGGCGGCGGAAGGTGGGAGCACCCCAATCGGAGCGATCCCTTCCTTTTCCTACGCCGGTGTCAACCGGATCAGGTTCGAAGGGATCGTTTCTGTGCGTAGTGCAAGGAAGCATCTCAGACCCATGCTAGGTCACCCCTAAGGAAGGCGTTCAGGAAATAAGGAAGGGCCGTGCCTTGTCAATCAGGAATCTGCCACCAGTGGGCGTGCCGCGGCCGTCGTGGTCATGCGGCAGGATGCTACGTTGGCTATTGTGTCGCTTGCTGCTAGGTCGGTTGCAGTTGCTGGTGGGTAGCCTGGGCTAGCGCGCTCACGCCGATTGGCGCGCCATGTGGGGAGCGAATTTTCGCTATAGCAAATTAGTCGGCAGTTGGTCGTCGACGGGGGCGCTGCGCGCGCTGTCGTCCTGGGAGAGCTGCCCAGTACGGATGTCTTTTGCGAATAGATTCAAGCATTTGAAATCGACGGGTTTGCCGCAAAGCTCGGCCTCGACAATCAGTGCCGTCAGGGAACAGGCTCGTTTCCAATTTTCACGCGATTCATAGTCCAAGCCAATGGACAAGGTGCCGGGGAGTTCGCGCCAGAAGGCCTGCCACTCGTTTGAAAAATAATCCGTTAAGGGGTTTTTATCGGCATTGCGCCAGCAAACGAGTTGATGGGTTGTTTTATCCGATCGTATGTGGCGAATCAGCAGTCGTGCGACTTGATCCAGCGCATCTGCGCCCTGGATATCTTCTGAGAGGGTGAGTGAGCTCAGGGTTTCGCTCACTGTTGGCATCCAGTTACGACTCTCGGCGACCCGCTCGAGTAGGCCGTTCAAGTTGTTGAAGTATCTGTAAATTAATACTTTGTCTGCGCTTGCTTTGTGCGCAACCGCATTGATGCCGAGTGCGCTACAGCCTTCGTTTGCGACCAATTCCAGCACAGCTTTGAGGAATTTTCCTTCGGTCTTGGGGCGTGATCTCGTTTGGGGCATTAAACCAACCTAGAGTATTTTTATTGTAGGTCGCAAGGAAAGCTTTGCTTAAAACTGATATTTTGTTAGTAATCAACATTCGATGCAGACGTCTTACTCGCTTCGGTTAGCGGGCGATGTCGTCTTGTCCGATGATCCTGAGCTGGTGTCGTGCCAGCGTGTCGGCTGCTAGGTCGTTGTCTTCGAGGCTGATTGCCAATGCAGAGCGATCATTCGGACGTGAGACAAATGGATAGGTATAGTGGATGTTTATTTCCGCCTGTACGAGTGCGCAGGTGATGCGCTTGATGTCGGACTCGCTGGCGAGTTCGACCGCTATCAGTTCGCTTTGAACGAAGGAGAATTGATGCTCGATGAGCAGCTTTTGCGCTTCTTCGGGATAGTTGACGATAAGGCGTATGATTGAGCTATCGGTTGTATCTAGAATCGATAACGCCATAATGTGCACCTCATGAACCGAGAGTAGGCCCACGATTTCATTGAGGCGGCCGACTTTGTTATCGGCGTGGATCGAAAATTGAATGACCGGACGATATGCTCCAGGTCTGCGCATCACTTCAGTTGACATGATAGATTATAAGATACGCATATCGGGCTCGCTTGCACGTGTTTTCTATAACATTTCAGGTCCGACCTTGTGAGGCTAAAAATACTTCCAAACATCGGGGTGATGTATTCTACGCAGACCACATCCGCATAACGAACGGTGGCTCGCTTACTCAATATTCTGCACTTGCTCGCGGATGCGCTCTAGGCCGTTCTTGCCTTCGATCACGGCGCGGGTGATTTCAATTGGCGAGGACTTGCTACCAGTGGTGTTGAACTCGCGGTGGATTTCTTGGCAGAGGAAGTCCATCTTTCGGCCGCTGGCTTCGTCGGCTTCGAGCAATTCATTGAATTGTTCGAAGTGGCTTTTTAGGCGCGTGATTTCTTCGCTGATGTCTGAACGGTCGGCGAAGAGCGCAACTTCTTTGAGTACGCGTTCATCGCTGAGGTCGAGGTCCAGTTTAAGTTGCTTTAAGCGCTCCAGCAGCGTGTCGCGGTAAGCGGGGACGGTCTCTTCGGCGTGGGCTGCGATCTGTTCGCACAGTGTGTCGAGTTCGCGAATGCGTTGGCGGAGGTCTTGAGCCAACGCTTGGCCTTCTTTGAGGCGCATAGCATCGATGTCGGCAAGCGCCTGGTCGAACGCGGATTTGATTGGCGCTTCGATCTCCCGCCAGTCCGGTAAGCCCGAGCTGTCTTTCAATGTTTTTGCGAGATCGAGCAATAAATGGCTGTCGACCGTAAACGGCAGCTCGCGGCTATGCGCATACGTACGCAGGCGTTCTAAGCTTTCGTCCATGCTTTTGGCGCCCCACGCCAGGCCTGCTTGCTGGCCTTCGGTCGATTCGACCTTGATCTGAATGTTAACGCGTCCGCGCTGGAACGCGCCCTTCAGCCACGTGTTGCACTGCTGATCCAGACCGTTCCATTCGCGCGGAGCAGAAACCTGAGCGTCCAGCGTTTTACGGTTTACCGAAGTGAGCTCCACTTCGATGCGTACATCGTGTTCCGGCGCGTTTGCGGCACCACGGCCAAATCCAGTCATACTTTTCATGCTGCAAAATGTAGTCGGACGCATGGATCGGGGGCGACACTATTTTTTGATCCGCTGTGTTTGGCTAACCTGCAGAGGCCAATGGCGATTTTCGAGCATCACGGTGCCTTGCAGCAAGCACTGCAACTCACTGTCTCTCGCTTCAGCGAATCGCTGCGCGGATGGCGTCCGGCTTGTTGGTGGTGATACTTTGCACGCCGAGTCGACGCATCGCATGGCACAGCTCGGTGGTGTCGACTGTCCAAGTGTGGAGTTGTAGGCCGTGTGCATTGGTTTGTTCGCCAAGGTCTTGAGGCAGCCATGGCTCGGCGCCGACATGCAAGTGGCCGCAACCCAGTTTTTTGGCTTTGCCCAAAGTGGTCTGCAGATTCGGAACCAGTTTTCCGTTCAAGCTGGTGTGGAATTTTACGATCAAGCCGGTCGCGTAGTGCGGGGCCGATTGCCGGATCGCTTCGAGCACGTCGGCGTTAAATGTGATCAGGATAATTTGCTCCACAGCCAAGTCGCTTGCGTTGAGCACTTCGATCAGTGGCGTGACGATTCGAGGGCCGCTTTTCAGTTCGATGAAGAGTTTCTTGCCGATTGGCACGGTATCCATGACTTCGCTCAGCAGCGGAATGTGCGCAGCGGCGGCATCTGCTTGGAACGAGTGCCTGATATTCACTTCGCGCAATCTGGCATAGTTGGTCGTTTCAATCGGCAGGTTTTCGCTCGCTAGGCGCTGTGTTGATGCATCGTGTATGCAGACGATTTGCCCATCTGCAGTGATTCGAAAGTCACCTTCGATTGCATCGGCTCCCATCTGCCAAGCCAGTTCGAAGGCGTTGAGCGTATTCTCGGGCGCATACGCCGACGCACCGCGATGTGCGACAATCCAGACTCCGTTTTCCATAGTTTAATTTAAAGCAATGGAGCAGTCTGTGCGAGCTGCTTCGTTGCTTTAGAGCACTTTTTGAATGTCGGGCACGGGGTACGCGCGCAGGCCGCTTTCGAGGCGCTCAATGTATTTGTCGGGCTTGGTGTCTTCGGGCTGTTCGTCGTCTTCGAATTCGTCGTCTTCGATCGGAATGAGTTCGTCGAAATACAGCGAGATGCGGCGTGCTTCAGGGTTGAGGACTTCGAGCGGGTTGGCCACGCGGCCTTTTTTAATTAACAAGAAGCGGGCAGTGGAGAATTGCTTGTGGTAGCCGTCCTCGAAATCTTTGATCCACTTGTTGTTCACGTCTTCGCGGCGATTTAGCAGCACGATATCTGAAAAGTGGATACAGGAATCGAACCACGCTTTCGCTTTGGGGTGCTCGGACAGAAAGGCGCAATGCGTGACCGTGAGGATGCGTGCCAGCTCGCAGTCGTTGTGATCGACCCAGGTCTTGAGTGCCTCGGCGGCATCCGCTGGGTCGCTGCGGCCGGGAGCTAGGAAAATGATTTTGTCCGGCGCCGCGTTGATCGGTCCATGGGTGACCTTGGCATCGCTGAGCTTCCAACTGACGACGCTGACGTTGTCGAGGGCTTCGAGCTGCTCGTCGAACGGCGTGCTGGCTTCGTCTTCGGGACGGAAGTAGAGCACTTGTTCTTTGGCATCGATCCCGCCATCGATCAGGTCAAATAGGACCTCGCGTCGCCCGGAGCCGGGGATGCCGTAGATGAGATAAACGAGTGGTGGTGTGTCGGACATGGTCGTGCGGAGATCTGAAGCCACGGAAATGTGGTTATTTAAGTATTTATTCGGTTTCGAAATCGAAACTTTGGCACTGCGCGTTGTGGCGCATCCAGTGATCGACCAGTACGAGCGCAGCCATGGACTCGACGATCGGCACCGCGCGCGGCACGACACAGGGGTCGTGGCGGCCACGGCCCATCAGCTCAGTTTCGTGGCCTTGCTTGTCGACGGTGCGTTGATTTTGAATGAGGGTGGCGGTCGGTTTGAAGGCGATGCGGAAGACGAGTTCCTCGCCGTTGCTGATGCCGCCCTGTACGCCGCCGGAACGGTTGGTTTCGGTGCCGACTTTACCGTCCTTATTAACAAAAATGTCGTTGTGCTCGGAGCCGAGTTGCAGCGAGCCGCCGAAGCCGCTGCCGATTTCAAAGCCTTTGGTGGCCGGAATCGAGAGCATCGCTTTGGCGAGGTCGGCTTCCAGGCGATCGAACACTGGCACGCCGAGGCCGACTGGCAGATTGCGCACGCGGCATTCGATGATGCCCCCGACCGAGTCGCCGTCCTTGCGCACCATCTTGATCCGCTCGATCATTTTCTCGGCGGTTTGTGGATGGGGGCAGCGCACCGGACTTGCCTCAACCTCTTCGAGACTGGGGAAGCTGGTCGGGGCGGGCATTTCGATGTCGTGCACGCGGGTAATGTAGGCGCGCACGTCGATGTCACCTGCGAGCTTAAGGATCTTTTTGGCGATCGCACCGGCAGCGACACGGCCAATGGTTTCGCGGGCGGAGGAGCGACCGCCGCCCTCGTGGTTGCGAATGCCGAACTTGGCTTGATAGGTGAAGTCCGCATGAGAGGGGCGGAACTTGTCCTTCATCTCCGTATAAGCGGACGGGCGTTGATCGCCGTTGGGCACATAAATGCCGATCGGGGTGCCGAGTGTCTGGCCTTCAAATACGCCCGACACGATGGTCGCGGCATCACTCTCCTTGCGCGGGGTGGTGATGTCGCTCTGCCCCGGGCGGCGACGATCCAGCTCGAATTGAATCTCTTCAACCGTCAGTGGTAGGCGCGGCGGACAGCCGTCGATCACGACGCCGATGCCGCCGCCGTGGCTCTCGCCCCAAGTAGAAATACGAAAAAGTGTGCCGAAGGAATTACCCATAATGGATGGAATGCAACGTGTGCTGGCAGGGAAGTCAATCTCACGGCACCGTGTGCGGCAAGAAGCTGCTTTGCCTGTAAATGGTGCAGGACGCAGGTGAAGCGAACGGAGTGTTTCGAAACAGGCGACTATGCGTATTGTTTTACCAATTGGGTAAACGCGCGAAACTGCGGATGCGCCGCGCTGCCGAGCAGGCTGTAGAAAATGGTTTCAGCAGGCAGCACATGAGCGTCCATGGAGAGCAGTTGCTTGAGGACCGGTTCGCGGTCTTCGGGGCGTCGCTCACTGATGCAATCTGACAGCAGGGTGACACCGATGCCGTCGCCCAGTGCTTGGATAGCGGTCTGGTAAATACAAATCGAGGTCTCGATGCCGAGGAGGAGCAGGTGATCGATCTGGTTACTCTCGATCCAGCGGCTCAGGCCGTCGGCTTCGAGCGCGGAAAAGGCGCTCTTATCAAAGATCGGTGTGTGCTGCGGCAGGACAGTGGAGAGTAGCTCGGTAGTGTGACCCAGTTTTTGCGGAATTTGCTCGGTGGCAGCGATGGAGCAGCCGAGGAGGCTGGCGGCTTCGACTGCAAAGCTTGTGCGCTGCAATAGGCGCTCGCGGTCGGGGATCGCATTGAGAAACGAATCCTGGAAGTCGATGAGCAGGAGGCCGAGGTGTTGTGCTGGATTGGACATGTTAGTAGGGAAAGTTGAACGTCGAATCTCGAAGGTCGAACCTCGAATTTAAAATAGTGCACGTACGGTGTCGTACGCTGGTCCTGCTTGGTGTGACACAGGCATTCCTGCCTGTGGAATTGAATGATGCGGCAGCTGACTCTGCTTGGACAGACAGGAATGTCTGTGTCACAGCTGGGGAAATCGCCTGCCTTCGCAATTTAAGGGACAGGCTACTTTCGTCGGGGGCGAACTCGGCGCACTTTTGATTGCATCCGTTTGATTCGTTC
Source organism: Opitutia bacterium (assembly GCA_003503355.1). GTDB lineage: Bacteria > Verrucomicrobiota > Verrucomicrobiia > Opitutales > Coraliomargaritaceae > Lentimonas. The sequence continues at coordinate 4,771 of DOCS01000252.1, read as the reverse complement.
CCAGTGTTTGAACTTTCTTTTCACGCTCTTATGGAATGGCATTTTAAAAGCATTGCGCGCAAATCATCGCTGTCCGAGGCTCCTTTCGTTGCCGGTGGGCGGGTCGCTTGTCTGATCTTCAAAGATGTCGAAGCGGGTGAAATGGGGCGTGCAGATGTGTTGCCCGACGAGGTCGACGCCTACGACCTTCCTGGGGAGATTTTGGGGCGCTGGACGCGCGTGGTGAAGGGCCCAGACGAGGACGCGGCGACTGTGCGTGAGACGGTAGCTTCGGCGGAAGATTTTTTTCTTTCGCTGTACCAGAATGCACAGGCCGATGCGCAGGAAGAGACGGATGCGTTGAAGCACTTGCTGGCTTTGATGTTAGAGCGCAAGCGAGTGGTCCGTGCGCTCGGCAAACGTCAACGGTCTGGCACTCAGCGGTATCTTCACGTTAAAACCAAGCAGGAGATCGAGGTGCCGATTGTTGAGATTTCCCCTCGACTGATACTCAAGATTCAAGACACCCTCGGAGACATTATTCTTTAATCCATTTTATGACGATCCACACACGTTCACTTTGTACCCTTGGCTTCCTGTTTCTTTCGCTGTGCGCATTCAGCGGTTGTTTTAAGAATGAAAGCGAGGTGGAGAACCTGCTGGTGCCACGGCTGATGATTGAAAGTCGGTCGGTCAACTATGGTAGTGTGAATGGAACCACGCTGAGATTGCCGGTGAGCGGCTCGGTGATTGCGGTAGACAAGGATCCGATCGTCAATGAGTTTGATATCTTCGACGTCGATATGGTCAAAGTGGACATGGGCATTGCCCTGTTAATTGAGCTTTCCGATTCGGGGGCGCGTGAGCTCTACCGTCGCTCGGTAACGAATAAGGGCAGCCGGATCGTGTTTGTGGTCAATGGCAACGCGTTGGGTGCGCGGCGTCTCGATAGTGCGATCGAGGACGGTAAGCTGTTTACTTTTGTTGAAGTGAAGGACGACGCGATCGGTCAGTTGGTGCTGGATTTGAAGGCCAGCATCGCCGAAATTCAAACTCAGTATCAATATTAACGGCGCCCGGGGTGTTTAGTATGCGTTTCGGTCTCTTTTCAGTTCTCTGCTTGTTCGCTGGCTTACTCTGTACCGCTGACAGTTCGTGGGCCGGGCTGATTTGGCCGACGCCGAATCCAGCGTTTCAAAACGGCCAGTCGATTGAGGATTACATACAGCCCACCGTATCCGGCGTGACCAAGTCCGGGCTGTTCGGTTGTGTGCGCAATGGCGGGGCACGCTTTCACGAAGGGCTGGATCTGTATCCGGTTTCGCGCGACAAACGCGGCGAGGCGCTCGATATGGTCTATGCGGTCTTGCCGGGCCGTGTGGTGCACGTCAATCGCACCGCAGGTCACAGCAGCTATGGACGGTATGTGGTGGTCGAGCACGATCGTGAGACGCCCGCCTTTCACACCTTGTATGCCCATCTGGCCAGTGTGGCCGATGGCATTGCGCCCGGCGCACGGGTCGAGTCGGGCACAGGGCTCGGGGTGATGGGACGATCGGCCTCGTATTCGATTCCCAAGTCGCGCGCGCATTTGCATTTTGAGATCGGCTTTCGCCTGACGGATGACTTTCAGCGCTGGTATGATCGCCGGAAATTCGGCGCCAAGAATCGACATGGCAAGTGGAATGGGATGAATCTGGTGAGTCTCGATCCATTGGATTTCTACCGCTCCGTGCGTCATGGCAAGGTCAGCAACGTTAATGAATATATTAAAACCATTCCTGCATATGCGCGGATTCGTGTGCAAACCGCGCAAATTCCGAATTTTGTGACCAACTATCCCGCGCTGGTCACGCGGCCGTATACGGGCAAGCAAGTGGTGGCCTGGGATATCGCGTTTTCGCAGTATGGCGTGCCCAAGGAGTGGACGCCGCGCTTTGCGGAGGAGAACATTGGCGGCCGTTCAGGCGACGTGAAGGTGTTGGCTTATGACCCCAAGCGACTGCAGCAGCAGTCGTGTCGCCGCGTCCTAGATCTCGGCGGCAAGACGCCTAAAATTTCATCCGGCACCTTGAGTACCTTGAGGAAGCTGTTCGGCTTTAAATAGCGCGCTGCCGTTTTTTGTGCGGCGCTGTCGGAGCGGCAGGTTTTTTCGCCCTTTTGGGCTCTAAGCCGATCGCAGCCAGCAGTGTTTGCCTTATCTGCGGAGCCATTGTCGCTAACCGCCCGTTTTAGGTTTATACAGGGAATGCGAGGCCGAACCGAATCCTAGTAGCTGTCGTCGGAACTCTTTTCGATGCGCTCGCCTTTGAGTTCGGCGAGCAGAGCGGCTGCGGCAGATACACCGAGGCGCTCGGCGCCGGCGTCGAGCAGGGCGAGGGCAGTGCTCAGTGTGCGGATGCTGCCGCTGGCTTTTATCTTGATTGGTCCCGTGCGATGGGTGGCAAACAGTTTGACGTCGTCGACGTTTGCGCCTGCCGATCCGAAGCCGGTAGATGTCTTGATGAAATCCGCGCCGGCGGTTTCGCAGGCGGCGAGCGCAGCGAGTTTTTGGGCTTCGTTGAGAAAGCAGGTTTCGACGATGATTTTGGTCAACAGTTGCGCGTCGCGTGCTTCCTGGCACAGTTGCACCAGCTCCTCGGTGACGAGGCCTTTTGCACCCGAGCGCAGGGCTGCATAATTCATCACGATGTCGACTTCATCCGCGCCGTTGTGTTTGGCGCGCAGGATTTCCTCGCGCTTGGCTTCGAGGCTGGAACGTCCGTGCGGAAAGCCGATCACGGTACACACACGAGCGGGCGTGTTGTAGAGGATGTCGGCGCACATCGAAACACTGGTCGGATAGACGCAGACTGAGGCGAAGCGGGCGTGTGCCGCTTCATCACAGAGTGCGCAGATTTCGCCGTCGCTGGCATCCAGCTTTAAGTTGGTAGCGTCAAGGGTGGCGGCAAAGTCTGCGGGTGTCATGGTCGTGTCTGTTCGGTTACTATAGCCTGACACTAATCCGAAGGCTTTGTCGATTCCAAGCCATATCTGCGTTGTATTGTGTGTGGCGGACTGTAGCCTGCGTCGCAGACTAAATGGACATCCCACAAGAGATCATCGCAATCAAACGAGACGGCGGCTGTTTGAGCCGCGCTCAGATTGAGCAATTTGTCGCTGGCGTGGTTTCGGGTGCGTTTCGCGATTATCAAACCAGTGCGTTGTTGATGGCGATCGTGCTCCAGGGGATGAGTCATGAGGAGACCGCGTGGTTGACCGAGGCGATGATGCGCTCGGGTCGGGTGGTGGAGCTGCCGGAAATCAAACGTCCAAAAGTTGACAAGCATTCAACCGGTGGCGTCGGCGACAAGGTGTCATTAATCCTAGCGCCGCTGGCTGCATCGGTCGGTCTGTGCGTGCCGATGATGAGCGGACGCGGGCTCGGCCATACCGGCGGCACCCTGGACAAGTTGGAGTCGATTCCCGGGTTTCAGGTGGACTTGAGCGACGCGGCTTATCGGGCACAACTCGGTTCGATTCATCAGGCGATGATCGGTCAATCGGCGGACATGGTGCCGGCCGATCGCACGCTGTACGCCTTGCGCGACGTGACCGCCACGGTCGAAAGCATCCCGTTGATTTGTGCGAGTATTTTGAGCAAGAAACTAGCGGAGGGGATCGACGCGCTGGTGCTGGACGTGAAGTGCGGGCGTGGTGCCTTTATGAAGACTGAGGCGGAGGCGCGTGCCCTGGCCCAAGCGTTGGTGAAGATCAGTGCGGGGGTGGGCAAACCAACCACGGCGCTGCTCACACGCATGGATCAGCCGCTGGGCAATGCGGTCGGCAATGCGCTCGAAGTGATTGAAGCGATCGACTGTCTGAAAGGCGACGGTCCGCCCGATTTAATGCGTGTCAGTTACGCGCTGGTGGCGGAGATGCTGCGTCTGGGCGGGATTTGTGAGACGCGTGAGCAAGCACAGACGCTGATGGAATCGGCGATTCAAAGTGGCGCCGCGTTGCAGGCATTTCGCGAGTTAGTGACCGCGCAGGGCGGCGATGTGCGCGTGGTGGATGACAGCTTACGGCTACCCGCTGCGGAACACTGTTTTGAACTTCGTTACGACGGCACGGAGCCTGGCTATGTGGCCGAGGTGGATGCGTTGTTGGTCGGCGAGGCGGCGCGTTTACTTGGGGCCGGGCGCGCTCACGCCGAGGCACGAATCGATCCCGCGGTCGGCTTCGTTTTCAGTAAGAAGGTGGGCGATGCGGTAGAGCCAGGTGAATTAATCTGCCGGGTGCATTACAATGCGAGCGAATCACTAGAGGCTGCGCTGAATCGTTTGCGCGCGGCACTGACTTATTCAACGCGGCCGGTAACGATTCCCGAACTGATGATTGACCGAATCACTGGAGCCTGAATTTTTGTGATTATGAACATGCCTGACCTGCCTGCCGAACTGACTGACTTTAAACCCGAGCTTGGATTGATCCTCGGCTCCGGACTCGGATTCTTTGCCGATGAACGGATCGAGGTCGTCGGGCGCCTGCCGTATGGCGAGATCGACGGCTTTCCTGTGTCCACCGTGCCCGGTCATGCGGGGCAATTTGTGTGGGGGCATTTGCAGGGGCGTCGCGTGCTTTGTATGCAGGGGCGCTTCCATTTCTATGAGGGCTACCGCATGGAGCAACTGACGTTGCCGATTCGGATGATGCACCAGTTGGGCGTGCAGACGCTGTTTTTGACCAATGCCGCTGGCGGCATCAACGCGTCCTACCAGCCCGGCGATTTCATGCTGATTGAGGATCATAT
>DOCS01000045.1:18673-23515 GCA_003503355.1 Opitutia bacterium | reverse complement strand
ATTCCGTTATTCGCCTCAGCCAGGCAGATGCGTCGCCGCGATAAGAAGTTGATCTATACGACTGAATCGAATTACGATTCGTATCGTAGCATCATGACCCCGGATTCAACACAACAACTGACAATCTTATTGTTCGAGGATAACGCAGCCGATGCGGACCTGATTAGTCAGTATCTGCTGCAGTCGAACCTGTGTGTTGATGTTGTGCGAGTGCCGCGATTGGCCGAGGGCTTGGCCGCACTAAAGGAACGGAGATTTGATTTGGTCCTGCTGGATCTTTCATTGCCGGACAGTCTCGGGCTAGAGACGCTACAGGCGGTTGCTGCCGTGGGCTCGGATGCGGTGATTATTGTTCTGACCGATTCGGAGGACGAGCCGCTCTCGTTGCAGAGCTTGCAGGCCGGTGCTCAGGATTATTTATTTAAAGATCGGTTAAGTGCAGAGCTGCTGCGTCGCTCGATCGGTTATGCAATGGAACGCTCCAGTTTGTTGACTCGAGTCGAGTCGAAGATGCGAGAGGTGGAGCGTAGCGAGGCGCTCTTGCGTCAAGTGTTTGATGCCAGTGCGGATGCGAAGCTGATCCTGGCCGAAAATTATGCAATTAGGTTCCTGAACCTCGCTGCCGCTCAGTTGTTGGAGGCGGACTCCGCGTCGCTGTTGGGCGAAGTCTTTCCGTTCGGTGTGCAAGTTGGTGAACGAACGGAATTTGAAATTCCCGCTTCAGACGGCAGTACCCGCTTCGTTGAATTAAATGCGGTTGATTTAACCTGGGAAGGCGCGCGTGCATTACTGGTCGTGCTGCGGGATGTGACCGCTCGTCGCTGTGCGGAGCTAGCGTTACGCCGCGAAAAAGAGCGCCTTTCAGTGACCCTGGATACGATTGCCGATGGTGTGATTACGATCGATTCAAATGGCATCGTGGAGCGGGTTAACCACGAGGCGGCTCGTCTCACCGGTGTTGCAGGCCGGGACGCCGTCGGTCAGCGACTGGCGGATGTGCTGGTGCTTCGGCATCCGAAGTCCGGCCAGCTTATTTTGGATTCCTCGTTGGTGTTTCTTTCGGAAGAGTATGCCGAAATCACGCCTGAGCTTGGGATCTCGCTGCTGAGCCGAGATGGCCAGGAGTTTCAGGTGACTGCGGAGATGCGTTGCATGCTCAATGATCATTCTGAGCAAGATGGTTGTGTGCTCGTGCTGCGCGATGTCACCACACACAAACAGACCGAAGGCAAGTTGTTTGAGACCGAGCAATTTCAGTCCATCAGCCTGCTGGCAAGCGGCATTGCGCATGACTTTAATAACATCCTGACTGCGGTGCTGGGTAACGTCTCGATGGTGCGCATCGGGATGGATGCGGGTGGAGCGGGGGCGCGAAAATTACTGGCTGCCGAGAAGGCGGTGTTACAAGCGACATCCTTAACCCAGCAATTGCTGACCTTTTCCAAGGGGGGGACGCCGCAACTGCAAGCGACCTCGATCGATCAATTGGTGGAGGACTGTGCACAATTTATTCTGCGTGGCTCCAATGTGAAATGCGAAGTGCACAAGGCGCCTCACCTGTGGGCGGTCGATGCGGATCCAGGGCAGATTAGCCAAGTCGTGAATAATTTGCTCATCAACGCCGACCAGGCGATGTCGAGCGGGGGGACCATTGGTCTCAGTCTGACCTGTGAAACCGTGCGCGGCGGTAGCGTCCCTTCGTTGCCTTCCGGGGATTACGTCTGCATAACCGTGCAGGATCAGGGTTGCGGCATTGCGCCTGAGAATTTGAAGCGCATCTTTGACCCCTATTTTACCACCAAGCAAGAGGGCAACGGCCTCGGTCTTGCGTCTTCTTATTCGATCATTCAGAGGCACCGCGGGCTGATGACCGTTGATTCTGTGGTCGGGGCTGGCTCTACGTTCAAGGTCTATTTGCCCAAGTCGATGGAGGCGGTCGTGGTTTCCGCTGAGCTGGAGGTGACCGATGACAGGATTTATCCTGGCGAGGGGCGTATTTTGGTGATGGATGACATGGAAGCGATGGCCATGGTCGCCGGAGAGGTCCTCGGCGTGCTGGGCTATGATGTGGCATTCGCGACCCATGGTGCCGAGGCAATTGAAGCCTACAAGCAGGCGAAAGCGGCCGATCAAGCGTTCGATGCGGTGATCTTTGATTTGACTGTGCCCGGCGGTATGGGCGGCGAGGAAGCGTGTCAAATTTTGCTGCAATATGATCCGGATCTGGTCGCGGTTGCATCCAGTGGCTACACCACTTCCAATGTAATGTCCGAGTATGAGCGGGCCGGCTTTAAAGCAGTTGTGCCCAAGCCGTACCGTATCAAGGAAATGAGCGCGGTGTTGCATCGCGTGTTGAGCTGAGGTCAGGGCAGATCGCAGGTGCTGCGTTTTTCCTTACGCTGCCCTCTGTAAAGCTATTTAAAGGTGCCATGAGCGCCTTGCTTTCGTTTCGCTGCTGGCAGGGTGTGGGTTGGTTGGCTAAATTCACCGCTCCGAGGTGTCGAAAGATTTGTGGAGTATCGCGGGTCATTATAAGCTGTGGGCGCAGGGGTGATGTCCGGGCCTTTTGGGTTTTAACGCCTTCAGATTCGACCTTGCAGCGACAATCTGCCTCTTCTTTAGTGGAACAGCGGTCCATGCAGATGTGCCCCGCCTGATCACTGAGATGTCCAAACAAAATTTAGCTGCCAGCTCTAGGCTTGATCCTGACACCCGGAAGTCGCTGTTGCGTGTGCTGTGGCGCAGTCGACTGGGTGACCTGCGTGAGCAAAACTTGATTCGTCAAGGCAAAGGTTGGTTTCATATTTCTGGTATGGGGCATGAGGCACTGGCCGGCATTGCAGTGCACTTGCAAGCGGATGATTATGCATTTCCTTATTATCGCGACCGTGCGTTTTGCTCGCAGCGTGGTATGAGTGATGTTGACTTGGCACTGGCTTTTTATGCCAAGCGGGATTCGTCCAGCGGCGGACGTCAGCTGACCGGTCACTTTAGCGATCGCGCGCTGAACATTTGGAGTCACCCATCACCGGTGGGGGCGCATCTGTTACCGGCCTGTGGCGCCGCCTGGGGAATGCAGTTGGATGGCAAGCCGAATGTGGTGTATGCGTCACTGGGCGAGGCTTCGGCGCGACAGGGCGATTTTTACGAGGCGGTGTGCTTTGCCAAAGAGCGACAGCTGCCGATTGTTTTTGTGGTGCACGATAATCGTATCGCGATCAGTACAGCGACCGCCCGCACGAATCCGCTGGCGCTGGGTATTCTCGATAAGAGTGAGTGGCTGCGGGTCGACGGTAGCGATGTCGAGGCGGTTGCAGCGGCCGGGCGTATGGCGGTCGAGCAGGCACGCTCGGGCGGTGGTCCGGCGTTTATTTGGTGCGATGTCGAGCGCTTTTCGAATCACTCCAGCGCCGATGACCAGCGAATGTATCGTGCGGCCGATGAGCTCGAGGCAATGTATGCGCGCGATCCGATTGCGGTGTTTCAACGCCAACTGATCGCCGATGGGCTCTTCACCGAAGCGCAAGTGACTGCGTTGGAGGCAGAGCTGCGCGAAGAAATACGTCAAGTCTATCGGACCGCGAGCGCGGCGCAGGATCCGCTGGCTGAAGAGTGTGGGCTACACTTGACCGGTCCGGTTAAGGACGCGCCTCAGCCGCAGATTCAGCTCGATACCTCGTGTCGGATGCTGGACGCGGTGAACCGCACGTTTCATGCCGCAATGGATCAATTGCCGGATGTGGTTTTCTTCGGCCAAGACATCGCGGATCCCAAAGGCGGAGTCTTCAATCTGACCAAAGGGCTCTCGACCAAAGACCCGACTCGCGCAGTCAATGCGCCGCTGGCGGAGTCGACCATCATGGGGGTTTCGGTGGGGTTGGCCTCGTACGGCAAACGGCCTTGTTTTGAGATCCAGTTTGTCGACTTTATTTATCCCGGCTGGAATCAGCTGGTCTCCAATATGGCGACGCTGCGTTGGCGCAGCTTCGGGCATTGGAAATGTCCGTTGGTGATTTACGCGCCCTGTGGCGGGTATCTGCCCGGGGGTGCGCTGTGGCACAGTCAGTCGGGTGAGGCCTCGTTTGCACGCGTGCCCGGTATCCGTGTAGTGGTGCCGTCGACGCCCGGCGATGCGGCTGGATTGTTTTGGACGGCACTGCACGGGGAAGACCCGACGGTCATTCTGTTGCCCAAGCACCTGATGTGGGCCGAGTTGCCCGCACCGGCTGCGGTTGATGCCATTCCATTCGGGCGTGCGCGCACGGTGCGCGAGGGTCGGTTGCTGACGCTGGTGACCTGGGGCAATTGTGTGGAGTTGGCGGAAGAGACACTGGCATCGATGGGTTCGGAGTTGGATGTTGAACTGATTGATCTGCGTTCCATTGCGCCTTGGGATCGTGAGGCGGTGGCGGCATCGGTGCGCAAGACCGGGCGGCTGCTGATCGTGCAGGAGGACAATATCAGCGCCAGTGTGGGGCAGATGATTGTGGCCGAGCTGTGTGGGGACCGCGATGTGTTGCAACGCCTGAAGACGCCGCCGGTGATTGTCTCGAAGGGCGATGTTCATATCGGCTTTAACCCAATCTACGAATATGCGGCGCTACCAGACCGCGACCGAATCGCGGCGGCGCTGGAGCGCATGTTGTCGACAACTTTACAAACGTCGCTTCATCTGGATGCGCCCGCGAACAATACCGACCGCGGTGCGACGCACGCATTCTCTGAAAATACTATGACCGCTGCTGCCTCGAATACGCCGAATGCGAAAAAAATGATCACGGTGCCGATCCTTGGCGAAGGCATTCGAGTTGCGCGTGTGGTTTCAATTCTCAGAGCCGCTGG
>DOCS01000045.1:1180-18603 GCA_003503355.1 Opitutia bacterium | reverse complement strand
GAAGATGGCATTCTCGGCGAGTGGCAAATCGCAGAGGATGACGAGGTCAAGGTGGGACAGTCGCTGGTCGAGCTGAGTCTGTCAGGTGCGGCGACTGATGCGATGGCGCAGCCTGCTGCGGAGGCCGCCGAGCCTCGGGCGCTCGATGCGTCGAAGACAGTTGCCGGCCTCTCGCCGGAAGCAGTGCAATCGCTTCAAGGAATCATCCCCGCAACTATTGAAATGACCTGTCGCTGGGGGACGGTGCGCAATGCGCGCCTGCGCAGCAAGCAGACCCCTGGTGGCACTCTGTCGACTGCGACAATGGCGGCTTGGGCGGTGCTCGAAGCGATGCGCAAGCACGAGCGGTTTGCTTCCGTTATTCGCGGCAATGAGCTGAGGTACGACCCCGAGCGGTTTGATTTAGGCATGGCGGTTGCGCTGCCAGGGGATGCGCTGGAGACTGCGGTGGTGAAGCATGCCAACCAGATGGAGTGGCAGGCATTCTCGGTGGCGTTCAACGACGCACTGCGCAGTGCGCGGCATGGTGGCGTGATATCGAAAAACCGGGTGCCTCTGTCGATTTCCAGCATGGGAGCCTACAATGTGCGTTCGGCGATCCCGATCGTGGTGCCGCCTTCCGTGGCCACGCTGTTTATCGGGGCCCCTTACCTCTTGCCGGATCCGCAGTCGACTGACGGCGGCACGATCGAGGTTGCCTCCCTAGTGCTCACCTTCGATCACCGCTGGATCAACGGTGTCGGCGCGGCTGCATTTCTGTCCGATGTGCGCAAAGGGATTGAACGTTTTGATTTGGTTTAGAGTCGCTGGTTGTCGTCGCTGCGCAGCAGCTGATTTAGCGCTGACCTTCAAGGCACGCTTGCTTCGGTGTGCGGGTCTGATGCCATGCTCGTTGAGGGCGACAGAGGCTTAATCCTATGCTTGAAGGCATTGCAGCTGGATTTATCCTGTCACTCGGGTTGTTCCCAGGTACAGTCTGGCTGGTTAAGGTCGGCTATTCGGGGGCTAAGTCGCACGTTTTTGCGGTCGCCGGCGCGTTTGCCTTGTCGCAGCTGGTGTGGCTCGCGGTCGCGATTTCTGGTGTGCTGCTGATGACGGCACGACTTTCATTGTTACGAACTGCGATGCACGGGTTTGCTGCCTTTGTGTTGGGCTATATGGCGATCAAATTGATGCGCACGCGGCGAGTGGAGGTGCTCGACGATGCGGGCGAGTTGCCTGCGGCGGCTACGTTGTTTCGCAGCACCTTTAACCGGGCGTTGGCGATGCCGATGCGCTTGCCGACCGCGATGGCGGTGCTGCTAGCTACCGGGCTTACCGTGAATCACCCTTCGAGTTGGAGCACGGTGCCATTGGTCCTGCTAGGTGCGTTCATTGGTGTGTGCGGGTGGTGGGCTCAGGTTGCCTTGTTGTCTGCATGCTTTGTTCAGCGTGTGCCCGAGCGAGTGACCTTGAAGTCGCTGAATAAAATTCGGCCGTTTTGTGGGCTACTGTATTGCGTGCTCTGCGTTATCGCTCTCTTGCTGGTAGTCTGATGTTCTTTATGTTCAAACAAACCGTTGCTCGTCTCGGTGTTTGAAAGCCCAGAGCCGTTGCTCAATCTTTCGAGCGGTTGTTGTTACATCTGGGATCCGTCAGGCGTCCGGGGTGGACGTTTTGCGCGCCACCCACAGGATCGGTGGGACGCGTGTACTGCTGACCACTGGTTCGTGGCTCTCGACCGACCAACCGCGCGATTGGATCTGTTGCATCCAATCGGCGACCCTGTCGGCTTCGCTGAGGCCGCCCGGGTGTCCGCGGTAGGCGGTGACAAGTAGCAGTCCGCCGCTTTGCAGTAGCTGGCTGGAGGCGTGCAGGGCGTCGAGGGTGGAGTCGGGTTCGGTTTGGATGCGCTTGTCGCTGCCGGGCAGGTAGCCGAGATTGAAAGTGATGACGCTGAGGCTGTTGGTGCACTTGGGGCAGAGTGCTTGCAGAGCGCTCGCGTGGTCGGCGACGCGCAGTTCGGATTGCGCGAGGCAACCATCGGCTTCGAGGCGCGCGCGGGTGGCGTTGATTGCCGCGTGTTGAATGTCGATTGCGAGAACGTGACCTTCGGGGCCGACGAGTTGTGCCATGTAGGCGCTGTCGTGCCCATTGCCCGCGGTGGCATCGATGGCACGGTCTCCGGGTTTGAGTTGTTGCGCTAAATAATCGTGAGCCAGTTCGGTGAGTCGCATAGGTGAGGGCAAGTTAAGTGGTTGGCTCGAGGCAGCGTGCGATGTCGATTTCAGGGTCGAGCGGTTCGCCTTCGAGCAGGTGCGCTAGGAATTGTCGGGTCAACTCTGGCGCCAGCGAGGCACCCTTCGCGCCGAGGCCATTGAAGACGTGCAGGCCGCGCTCGGTCGGATGTTCGCCGATCAAGGGGCGGGAGTCTTTGGTTGTGGGGCGCAGGCCGGCGAGATGCTGTCGGATCGTTAGCGTGTGCTCTGCGGTGATAAAGGACCGCACGGATTCGAGTAATTCTTGGGCGCCGGCTTGGGTGGGTTCAGGCGAAGGATCGTGGTTACTAAAGGTGGCGCCGATTCGAAAGCTGTGGTCGCCGTACGGCAGGATCCACTTGCGGTGGTGGTAGATGGCGCGAGGCAGTTCCAGCGTTGGGCATTCGACCGTCAGAGTTTCGCCTTTGGCGGGGGTCAGCGGCAAGTCGTTGAACCACGGGTTGTCGCGCATGCCGACGCCCTCGCAGAAGATCACTTTGTCGGCCTCCACGTCACGGTAAGCCCAGCCGGTCGGCTCTCTTTTCAATGCCGCATGGATAAATGTCTCGTCGCGGAAGGCGCCGGTTACCGCAAAATGCTGACGCAGCGTGGTCAGTAGTAGCGGCAGGTCGACGTAGGCGGCTTGGTTGATGTGGAAGCTGCCATGCGTATCGAGGATTGCGTCGGGGCCCTCGCCAGTGGGAATCGGAGGGCCCAGCACGTCGGCGTAGCGCGGGTTGCGCATCCGCTTGCCCATGCGCTTGGCGTCGATGCTGTTTTGGCAATAGCGGATCAGTGGGATCGGGTGATAGCACTGAATGTTAAACTGCCGCTCCAGTTCGCGGTAAGTCGCTTCTGCCTGCGGTTGGAGGCTGTCGAAATTCCAGGTTTTGGTCATCCAGCGGCCCGTGACCGGATTGATGACGCCAGCTGCGACTGCGGAGGCATTGGGCAGTTGTGTGCTGCCAATCAGTGTCACGGACTGGCCCGCCTGCTCCAATCGCCATGCCAGCAGGCAGCCTGCGAGGCCTGCGCCGACGATGAGATTTTTGGTTGAATGTTGGATGTCGATGGTGGTTTGTCGGGCGTGGGAGATTTTGGTTCCCGTTTGTGATCGATGACTTCGAATGTTAAATTGATTCATAAACCAACAACTGATGTTGGACAACGAACAACCTGTGGGGTGTGAAATTTTTTCATCAAATGCGTGAACGTCTTTGGGGACGTGGTGAGCGTCTGCTGCCGGCGGGCAGTACGCGGGCGGAGCGCGGTGCTTTTGGTGAGGATCTGGCGGCAGACCATTGTCGGCGTGTGTTGGGCTATCGACAGATTGTTCGCAACTGGCGTCATAAGCGGTATGAGCTCGATTTGATTTGTCAGGATGGCGAGGTTTTGGTTTTCATCGAGGTGCGCGCGCGTGCCGAGGATGCGCTAGTGCCGGGGTTTTATTCGGTCGGTCGGCATAAAAAAGACGTGCTGCGTCGCGGTTGTCGGAGTTATCTCAAGCAATTACGAAATCCTCCAAAGCACTTCCGCTTTGACATTGTAGACGTCTCAATTTGCAAATGGGGACGGGGAGTGGTGCGTTATTACGCAAATGTGCCTCTTTTCAATAAACATTTTTCAGTCCAACGCCGTAAGCCATGAACGATACAGATGAATCCAGACACCCTTTTTTAAAGGGATTGAGTAAGCATCGCGGAGCACCTCCGACGGTTGTGGTTATTTTTGGCGCCTCCGGCGATTTGACCGCGCGTAAGTTGGTGCCGGCTATTTTTAACCTTGGGGTCGATAATTTGTTGCCCGGTGAGTTCCACCTGATCGGCTTTGGGCGCAAGCCGATCGAGGATGAGACGTTTCGCGAAATTATGGATGAGGCGATCGGAGAGCATTCCCGTCGTCCTTTGAATAAGGAGATTTGGGAGCGGGTGCGGCAAAATATGACGTATCACTCCGGTGGGTACGATGATGCGGAGGGATTTGTTTCGCTGGCGAAAAAGATCGATAAGATCGAAGCGGAGCTCGGCCGTGATGTGCAGCGTCTGTTCTATGTGTCCACCCCGCCGAGTGTGTTCGAGCCGATCATTGAAAACTTGGGTCGCAGCGGGATGGCGAAGGCGCATTTGCACACCAAGTTGGCGTCGAAGGTGATTATTGAGAAGCCTTTTGGTCGCGACCTTGAGTCCGCCAGAGCGCTGAATGCGACGATCAATGATGTTTTTGAGGAACCGCAGGTGTACCGTATCGATCATTACCTGGGCAAAGAGACGGTCCAGGATTTGCTCGTGCAGCGCTTTGCCAACTCGATTTTCGAACCGATGTGGAACCGTGAGTATGTCGACTGTGTGCAAATCACGGTGGCGGAGAATCTCGGCGTCGGCACGCGGGGTGGGTATTATGACTCCAGTGGTGCTTTGCGCGATATGATACAGAATCATACTATGCAATTGGTTGCGTTGACGGCGATGGAACCGCCGGTTTCGCTGGATCCCGAATCGATTCGGGATGAGAAGGTCAAGGTGTTGAAGGCGATTCAGCCCTTGGAACTCAAGCAAGACGGTGGGGATGTGGTGCGTGGCCGCTATACGGGAGGGCTGGTGGATGGCTCGCCGGTGGAAAGCTATATGGATGCCGAGGGCATTCCCGCTGACTCGTCGACCGAAACCTACGCTGCGCTGCGTCTGTCGATTAATAATTGGCGCTGGCAGGGGGTCCCGTTTTACATCCGTTCCGGCAAGCGTATGGCGCGGCGTGCGAGCGAGATTGCGATTCAGTTCAAGCGCCCTCCCGGTATTCTCTTTTCCGAGGGCAAGAAGTTTGATGTCGCGCAAAACACCATGGTGATTCGAATTCAGCCGGATGAGGGTGTGACTTTGGTGATGAACTCGAAAATTCCCGGATTGGAAACCAGAACGCAGCCGGTGAAGATGCATTTTCGCTATGCGACGACGTTCGGTTCCAACACTCCGGAGGCGTATGAGCGTTTGATCCTGGATGCGATGATTGGCGACAGCACGCTGTTCATTCGTGGTGATGAGACGGAGGCGTCCTGGAAATTGGTCACCCCGATTCTGAAGCATTGGAAAGAGTGTGGTCAAAACGGACTGGCGGAATATGCTGCTGGCTCTTGGGGGCCGCTGGAGAGTGAGCGTCTTCTGTGGGAGAAGGGCCATCAGTGGCGCCGATCGGGTTGAAGCCCGAAAGAGTAACTTTTTTACCGAGATAAACGATTATGGCCGATTTAATTAATGCGCTTCCAGGGCTTGCACTGCCTGTTGGAGAGGTGACGAGTCGGCTCGCGTCGATGTGGGAAACCGGACCTTCCAGTACGCAGTTGGAGTTCCGTGCTTCGCAGATGAACGTAGTCCTGCACTTTGGTCTGGATGTGACTCCGGAGGACGCGCGCGAACGCTTCGATGCGCTGATTCGATTTGCGCAGCGCTATCCAAGCCGTATTATTGTGCTGTGTCCGACTCGGGAGAGTCTTGATGGCGCGATGGAGAGTAAGCTGTTTAGCCAGTGTTATATCGGCAAATCGCATCGTGAGATGTGTTGTTGTGAGGCGTTGTTGCTCAGTTATAAACCGGAGGACTTCGGGTATTTGGGCAATCAGGTTTCGATTTGGCTGGAAGGTGATTTGCCGACGTACCACTGGTTCAGCGGTGTGCCAGCGCAGCGGATTGAAAAGTATCTTAATAACCTGTTGCTGAGCGTGCGCCGTTGCATTTACGACAGCTCGATTGAAGCCGAGGATCTATCGCAAGTTAATTGGCCGGATCGCGGGCGCGTGCGTGACTTGGCGCAGGCGCGCTTATTGCCGATTCGGCAAGCCATCGGCCAGTATTTGAGTGGTTACTCGATTCAAAGTCTTTGCCAAGGCTTGAAGTCGGTGACGGTGACGCATTGCGCATCGATGTCGGGCGAGGGTGCGCGACTGCTCGAGTGGGTCCAATCTTGTTTTGAGGATTGTGACCAGAGTGGGGAGTGCTCGTCTGCGGGTGGCGAGTTCCAAGCCATACAATGCGATGCGTCCGGCGAAGCCTGCTCGCTCTCGCTCGAGCTGACTTACGAGGACGAGCGATTTTTTAAATGGCGAAAATGCCCGAACGGTTCTCTCGGGGAAATTGAAGCTTATTTGGGTAAATCCGAAGAGACGATCCCGGCCCGTGTAAAGCCCTTGGCGTACGAGCAGGCCCTCGCCGAAGCTTTCTTCTTTTAGGCGGCGCTGTTGGGCGCCGTTGCGTGGCTTTCGGCATCGCTGCTTGATTGTCAACAGTCGTAGCGAGCGGGTTAATCCCGCAATTGCCGCGCATGCACCGCTTCAGCAAGCGCAGCTGGGGCTTTGGTGTTCTAGCATCTTGGTGAAAGCATCCGCGCGGTGCTCTGGCAGTAAACTCTGCCACGGACACGCACATGCATCTCACCCATCCCGCAGGCGGGGTTTAAGTCACCCAGGTGGCAACGCAGACGTAATGCAACTTTGGGCGTATTATCGTCACCATTGGTGGCGTGCAGCTTCAGTAAGCGCAGTCAGCATCGCCTCGGTGCCTTGCCGTTGCGATTGCGTTGCTCTGCTAGTCGATGCGCTTTTTTACTGCGCTAGTCGATGGCTCAGGGGCGAAGTGCGTCCAGCGCGGCTAGCACATCCGCTGCTTGATCGCTGGTGGCAGCACTTAAGTCGCGCCACACCAGTTTGCCAGATTGGAAAATGTAAGCATGGCGGCTGAAGCGGTACTTTCCGAAGGCTTTGCTGACTTCTTTATTGCTGTCGGCGATGAGGGTGAAGGGCAGTGCGTGTTTGTCGCGGAAGCGCTGCTGCGTTGCCGCGCTGTCGACGGAGACACCGAAGATCTTGACGTCGCGCGTCTGCAGTTCGTCCCATGCGTTACGCAGGCTGCAAGCCTGTTTAGTGCAGCCTGGAGTGAACGCCTTGGGGTAGAAAAAGACCACGCTGGTACCTTGATTGAGGGCGGCGCCGAGGTCGATGGTGGCGCCTTGGTGGTCGATCGCGGTGACCTGCGGGGCTGAGGCACCGAGTTCCAGCGGCTTTGCGCTAAGAATGCCTGTGAACAGAGAGAAGAGCATGACTGGTATAAGTTTGTGGATCATGTTAGATGGGAGATTTTAAATTTGAGGGGCTTGGCGGCGGCGTCTGGTTGCGGCGCTGCGAGTTACTGCTTGTCCCGCTCGACAGACCAGACGGTCGAGACGCGTGAGACATCGGCCAGTTTTTGCGTGGTGCGTTCCAGGCGATTGGCTAGCGTCTTGAGGATTTTGATGGCGATGTCGGGATGTTCACTGATAAGGGTTTCGATGTTGCCAGTTTCATATTTCGTCACAGTGGTCCGGGTGCGGGCTTTAACCGTGCAGCTTCTCGGTTTTCCCAGAATGTCACCCATTTCGCCGAAGATGGTGCCGGGGTACATCAGAATGTTGAGCAGAATGTCGTCTTTGTAGACCTCAACCGCGCCTTTCTCAAGTATATAGAAACCGGAGCCGATATCATCTTGCTTGATGATAGTTGCTCCCGGGCGATGCTCTTCTTGAATGTGCACACATTGAGTTAATTCAGGCTTCTTTTTTAGGCAAGCTCTCCGTTCGATCGAATGGTCAGCGGAATTACCTTTTCAACTCTTGAATCAAGCCGTTTGCTGGTGGCGAATGATCTCCAAAGATTTAGATGGATTATAAGAAGCATTTTGACTGGGTTGCCGAGCATGACGATGGCCCGCGGAGCAAGCAGCGCGGTTTTCATGCGCAGGTGCTAGGCAAATTGCGGCATCATATTCAGCCGGGGGCACGCGTCTTGGAGTGGGGCTGTGGGCGTGGTGATTTGCTCAAAGGCTTGCAGCCTGCGCGCGGTTTGGGCGTCGACCTCAGCCCGCGCATGGTTCAGCAGGCGCAGGTTCGTAATGCCGGCGATGGGGTTGAGTTTCGCGAAGGTGACATCGCTACGGATACGATTGATGAAAAATTTGATGCGATCATTTTGGATTTTCTTTCGGGGTATTTGAGCGATGTGCAGCAGAGCTTGGAAAAGCTGCATGCATCGTGTCATCCACGAACGCGTATTTACCTGACTTCACTGAATCATCTGTGGAAGCCCTTGTTCGCCGTGGCGCAACCGCTTGGCCTGGTGTTGAAACAGCCACCGAGTAATTGGCTGTCTAGCAATGATTTGATCAATTTGTTAGAGCTGTCCGGATTCGAAGTGGTGAAGAGCGGCACCGAGCAGCTGTTTCCATTTCAGGTGCCCCTATTGAGCGGTTTGTTGAACCGCTTTGTCGGGCGCCTGCCTGTTTTTCGCGAGATGGGCGCGTCGTTGTTTATCGTCGCCCGCCCGGTTGCAAGGCCGGTGATTGAAAGTGAGATCAGTTGTTCAGTGGTGTTGCCCGCGCGCAACGAATCGGGGCACATCAAGGACGCCTTGGATCGAATCCCCGTGCTGGGGCAGAAGACCGAGCTGATTATCGTCGAGGGCAATAGCACGGATGACACGTGGGCTGTGATCGAGCGCGAAGTCGCCGCCTATCAGGGGCCCTTGGAGGTGTCTTACATGAAGCAGCCTGGCAAGGGCAAGTGGGATGCCGTGTTTGCGGGCTTCGCCGTGGCGCGCGGCGATGTGTTGGTCATACAGGACGGCGATCTGACCGCACCGCCCGAGGACCTGCCGAAATTTTACGCCGCGATTGCCAGCGGGCGGGCGGAATTCGCCAACGGCAGCCGTCTGGTGTATCCGATGGAGTCCGAGGCGATGAAGCTGCTAAACTTTTGCGGTAATAAGTTTTTCGCCTTGGCGCTGAGTTTCGTAGTCGATCGGCCGATCAAGGATAGCCTGTGTGGCACGAAGATGCTGCTGCGCAGCGATTACAAGCGGCTGTTGAAGCGCATTGAAGCGTTCGGCGAGTTTGATCCGTACGGTGACTTTAACCTGATCTTCGGCTCGGCCTTATTGGACCTAGCCATTCGTGATGTGCCGGTGCGTTACAAGGACCGCGCGTATGGCGATACGAATATCTCACGCTTTTCGGGGGCCGCTTTGCTGTTGCGAATGACGTGGTTCGGTTTGCGTAAGCTGCGCTTCCACAAGTAACGCGCCCGTACTTCGATTTTTCGGACCTCAGATACGTGTGGTCTCAAGGCTCAGCATCTGGGTGAAGCAGCGCTGTGGTGGTGAATATGAGTGCAAGAGCCCGTTGGAGGGCTCTTGCATCTGCATGGAGAAAGGCGGCGCCTTCTATTCAACCTCACGGAACTGGATCGTATCGACGATCTTTTTTCCGGCAATGACATTGGTCACGACAACCATCTTCGCGCCCTTGTCTGCCCAACCTCGATTTTTTAATGCCTCGAACGCATTTTGAATGGTGCGCTCTGGGTCGTTGTCATCAAATTCCATGAAGAACGGTTCGACCCCACGCATCAGTAGCAGTTGGCGGAACAGTTCTTGGTTGTCGGTGAAAGCGTAAATCGGCACACCTGCGCGGAGGGAGGATAGCTTCTGAGTGAGCAATCCGCGGCGGGTGAACACCACGATGCCTGCATCATCAATCTCGGTGGCCAGGTAGGCCGCCGAACGAAGCATTTTCGATTTCGGGCTTTTGAGTGCAAGGTCCCCGCGAGGCGCGGTGCAATCTTCCATTTCCATCCGGTCTGCGATGCGGTTGATCGTCTCGACGCATTCGACTGGATACTTGCCCACTGTGGTCTCGCCGGAGAGCATCACGCAGTCAGCTTGTTCACGAATCGCATTGGCAATGTCGGTGACTTCCGCGCGGGTTGGGATCGGCGAATCAATCATTGATTCGAGCATGTGCGTGGCGACGATGACCGGCGTTGTGTTTTGAATACAAGTGTTGATCGCGCGTGACTGAATCAGGGGCAGGTCCTCGAACGGGCACTCGATACCGAGATCGCCGCGGGCGACCATCAGGCCGTCGGAGGCCTTGATGATGCCTTCGAGGTTGGTAATCGCCTGTTGGTCTTCGATTTTTGCAATAACTTTAGCTGGCGAATTTTGCTCGGCTAAGTAGTTGTGAAAAAGGTCTAGGTCGGCTGGTTCACGCACGAAAGATAGGGCGAAAAATTCAATGCCTTCTTCGATGCCGACATCGACATCGCCGCGGTCCTTCTGGGTCAGGGCAGGCAAGTTTACGCGTACACCCGGTAGGTTGATGTGGCGGCGGTTGCCGATTGGGCCGGGAATGATGACCTCAGTGCGTACCCGTTGCCCTTCGAGGCTGAGGACTTTCAGGCGGATTAAGCCGCTATCCACCAATACGGTGTCACCGACTTTAATGTCGTTGGCAAGTTCGGGATAGTTGACATCGACACGGCGCACGCCGTCTTCGCCGATACCGCCGATGCCTTCGCCGTAGGTGAAGTCAAAGGTTTCCCCTTGCTCCAATTCGAATGTTTCGGGTACGTCACCTGTGCGGATTTCCGGGCCTTTGACATCCATCATAATCGCGATCTGGCGGCCGACGCGATCGCAGACCTTGCGCACGCGGCGGATGATTTCGCGGGACCACGCATGGTCCGCGTGTGCCATATTGATGCGGCAGATGTCCACTCCTGCGTGAATGAGGCGCTCTAGGGTCGCTTCGTCTTGTGTGGCGGGGCCGATCGTAAAGATGATCTTGGTTTTGCGGTAAGGATTTTTCATGCGATGGAGATCTATAAAGTTGCTATTAGCATTTCGCAGTGGCGGAAGTGTCAAGCTTCGGGTCGACCACATTGATGGTGAATGTGCTGTCGCTTCCTGAGAGGTTGGCAAACTTATTCTGGACAAGCTCGACGGTGTTGCAGTCTTTGCTGAGGTGGGCGAGATAGACCACGCGCACCTGTGAGCTGCCGTTTAGGCTCTTTAGGATCTCGTAGCAGGCGTCATTCGAGAGGTGGCCGTGGCGGCCTCTGATGCGTTGTTTGGTGGACCAGGGGCGCCTTTCGTCACTCTCTAGTAATGCTTCGTCGTAATTGGCTTCCAGTATTAGGGTATGGACGGAACTGATGTGTTCTTTGACGTGTTCGGGGACGTATCCTAGGTCGGTGACCCATGCGAGGCTTTGGGGTGGCGAAAATAGGTCGCCTTCTTCGCCCCAATGGAAGGTGTAGCCAACTGGATCGTAGGCGTCATGCGGGATAGAAAAGGAACGCACCGCGACGTCGCGAAATTTAAAGGCCGTGCCCGTTTGGAATACCTGCCAATTGACTTTTTTGACTAGTTTTGACTGCACTGCATCTGCTGTGTCGCGATTGGCAAATACTGGTAAATCGGCTCGTTTCGCCAGGCCGCGGATGCCCTGCGCGTGGTCGCCGTGCTCGTGAGTTAGAAACACCGCGTCAATCGTATCGACCGACTCGCCGATCGCTGCGAGCATCAGGCCGATGCGCTTACCTGAGAAGCCCGCATCAATCAGGATTTTACTATTGCCGGTGCGGAGCAATGAACAGTTACCATTGCTGCTGGAACCTAAGATCTGGAAATCGGTCGACATGGGCGAGGAGCATTAGCAGGCGCGCCCTGATCGGCAAAGCATTTTTCGGCACTTGCCAATTCGCCCAATACTGCTTTTTCTGCTGGTGTTCGACAATGATAGACGACGAATCAGATTCTCTAGTCGCTCACAGGCAATTTGTTATGAGTGTGCTGGTGGCTGGTTCGCAACCGGGTTTGACGCATGAAAAATAAAAACAGCATTCCATCGCAGGATCAACTGACTTCCCCCGCCGCGAAGCCAGTCAAATTTTATGATCAGAATTTCGTCCTGACCGACGAATATCGCGCTGCCCTGCCAGATATGCAGAACGCTGACGCTCAGCAGATCTTTGGTGCCAATGTGCCGATCCTCAAGGTCGGTATCTCTAACTTTAAGCTACCGCTGCGCTACATCACCTCGACGTCAGATACGCAGACGCTCGAAACTTCGGTGACCGGCACCGTGTCGTTGGAAGCGAATCAGAAGGGTATCAATATGTCGCGCATCATGCGTGTCTTTTATACCTTTCAGGAGCGTATTTTTACGCCCGATCTGTTACAGGAAATCTTGTTGCGGTATAAAACTGAGGTTCTCGCCCATCGCGCTCAACTGAAGTTGGATTTTGAATACCCAATTCTCAAGCCCAGCTTGCGCAGTGGTCTTGAAGGTTGGCAGTATTACAAGTGTGCGTTCGAAGGCAAAGTCGACGAGCTGGATCGCTTTCGTAAATACATCCACTTCGATTTTATCTACTCGTCCGCTTGTCCGTGCTCGTCTGAGCTGTCTGAGCATGCACGCGAGAGCCGTAGTATTTACGGCATCCCGCACTCGCAGCGCAGTACCGCACGTGTCAGCGTGGAAGTCGCCGAAGGTAAGTACCTCGCGATTGAAGAGATTCAGCAAATTTGCCTTGAGGCCCTGAAGACCGAGACGCAAGTGATGGTCAAGCGTGAGGATGAGCAGGCCTTTGCTGAAATGAACGGAGCCTTTACCAAGTTTGTCGAAGATGCTGCCCGTCTCCTGTATGAACAGCTCGACGCAGAGGTTCGTGTGGTTGATTTTCAAGTCGCTTGTGCGCATCTCGAGTCCCTGCACTCGCACGATGCCGTGGCTGTGATCAATAAAGGTGTTCCCGGCGGGTTTACCGGACATTTTGAAGATTTTAAGGGCTTAATTCGATAAGTGCTGTAATTTGGGCGGGGCTGTTACGTTGTTTAATGACGTACATGTCACTTAATCGTTACAAAAAAGCCCCGCAATTGGAACTCAGGATGCTCTAGTGTAATCCTGAGAGCTTCCATTTTATGTCTACTTTAGTTTCAGAATCATCCGGGCAGTCGCCCGAAGAACGATTCGACGTCGTCGATGCCGAAGATTCGGTTCTGCGCAACGAATCCCGCGCGGTTGTCCACCGCGATAATCTCATGCACCGCGCGGTGCACGTGTTTGTTTTTAATGCCGCCGGGCAGCTTTATTTACAGCGTCGTTCGTTGAGCAAGGATTCCGCGCCCGGTAAATGGGTGAGCTCATGTTCCGGACATGTCGACAGCGGCGAGGTGTATGACTATGCCGCTCTGCGCGAGCTTCGCGAGGAGATCGGCCTGGATGCGTCGGGCAACTTGGAGCGTGTGTTCAAAGAAACGCCGTGCAAGCAGACCGGCTACGAATTTGTCTGGGTCTATCACTGTCAGTCGGAAGGGCCGTTCACGCTTGATCCCGTGGAAGTGTGTGATGGCAAGTGGATCGGGCTCGACGAGCTGAATGCATGGATCGAAGCAA
Source organism: Opitutia bacterium (assembly GCA_003503355.1). Classification (GTDB taxonomy): domain Bacteria; phylum Verrucomicrobiota; class Verrucomicrobiia; order Opitutales; family Coraliomargaritaceae; genus Lentimonas. Next base: position 5,108 of record DOCS01000045.1, on the reverse strand, counting down.
GCCCGCGCGACTTTGCATGGTCCTTTACCCATTTGTGGGCTAAATATCAGGCGCTGTAGTGCTGCGGACATTCAGGGCTGCTTTCGAGGTTGCGGCGGACCCTGCGTCAGTCGATGCGCCTGCCGATCACGGCAGCGCTTTGCTGAGGAAGCGAACATCCAAGTCGGCCGAACCGGTCAACACCGGCTGGAAGAAGATCAACAGAGAGCGATGGTTCGACTCAAAGTGATATCTTTTGGTCATGGCTTGGAGCAGTTCTTGGCCGTTCAACCCACGCATCCACAGATTCAGCGCGATGCTCTCCTGAGCCCGAAATACGCGAGACGCCCCGTGCCCAATATGGATGCGGGTGTTCTCCATTAGGCCATCGAGTATTTTTCCAGATAGATTAAGAAAGACCAATGAGTTGTTTGGTAGGCTGTTGTATGAATCATCGAATGGATAGATAAGATATTGTGGATGCTGTGCGGGGTTCTGTTGGTGGCGTGGGTTGTTGATGAACACCAACAGCCACTGATTCGATTCCTTGGGCAGCGTCACACTGCCTACGGGAGTAGATGTTTGCGTGTTGTAGAATTGTAACATGCTGACTCCTGTGAACTGATAAGGTCCGGTGCGGCTGAGGGTGTGTGTCGAGATCGCAACCGGCGGCACTGGCTGGATGCCTGCTGCGATCGCAGATGGATCGACGGGGATGAAGGCGACATTGCGAAGCGGATATTGACCATATACGTTAAACTCGATCTCTCGGATCACTTGCGCGTGCGTAAAATGAAGCGCTGCGAGTTGAACGAATAGGCCGACGAGCGTGAGTATTTTCATAGTTCGGTCGCTGATAGCCAGCGGGTGGCGAGTCGTTTGAAGGTTCGTTCCGTTGGGCCAGTGGTTGCGGTGGGATGCGCCGGGGTGGGGCAGCGTTGCAGGGTGGCTTCCAGAGTTGCGGATGCCAGTTCTTCGCCCGTTGGTGAAAGGCAAATGCCGCGTGCCCGTATTTTGAAGGTATCCGAGCGCGGTGACAGCATGGGCCCGATGGCGGTCATAATGTCTGCTTGGGTGAGGAACCCGGGCGATAAATAATCGATGTCAATCAGCTCGGCAGGGTCCCCGCGGGTGTGGTTGGTTTCCCATGAATGGTCCCATTGTTGGCGCCCGTTGCGGGTAAAGACGGTCGCGATTGCCTGCTCCATTAAACTGGCTTCGCTGCCGGGGGCGGCGGATAGAAAGTCTTCGATCGACAGGAACGGTTGTGCGCGTGCCTTGAGTCGTTCGACGATTTGACGGGCAAGGGCGTCTATTTGCTCGGCATCAAAGTGGCGCGTGCCTCTGCGGTAGAATGTGGCAGGGGCGACCGTTTCGGCGGCGATTGTCTGCGGAGTCGGCGGTGTCTGGTACGTTTCGGCCTGCGATTGTGAAAAACGCGAAAAAAACCGTGCTTGCGTGGCTTGCGCGGTCGTCAGGTTCGAGAGGTCTGAGGTGTTTTCAGGGTAGGCGAGGTAGTTCCAGTCATGCATCCGTAGGCTGCCGAGCGCCGCCTTCCAGGCGGCGGTCGAGGTCGAGTTGAGGTTGAAGCGATTGGCGACCATCAACTGGGTGGCTGGCAGGCGAGCGGCAGCGGGGTCGCTTGCCGCGGTCGCTTGCCAGTGTGTGAGCGACGCTGCGGGGCGAGCGAAGTCGTAGGCGATCAGGCCCGGGTTGGGCAGGCTGCGCGTCGGGTCGTAGCGGGCGGGGTCATCCTTGCGGCTGAAGCCGGATAAATAGTAGTGGTCGAACCAAGCCAGGGAGTTGATTGCGCCGGCAGCGCCCCAGCTGTTGCCGACTTGAAACGGTCGCTCGTTGTGGAAATACAAATGTTGCAGCGCTGCTAGGGCGAGCGGGCGTTGGCGCGGCAGTTCAAACAGCGGCGCGTCTTGCCATAGCTTGTGGAGATGCGGCGCACTGCGATCCCACAGGCGGCGGAAGATGGGGAAATGAATCGTGCCGTTGACGTTGCCGCCATAAATGGCTTCAGGGAGTGGCGAGGCCAAAGCGGAGGTGCCGTCCTTAACCGCAACGTATGCACTGCCGGTCTCGGCCAGTGGGTCAAAGTCGAGGTTCCAGTTGCGGTAGAAAGTAGGCCGCGGGTTGCGATGGTCGTGGTGCTTCAGCCACAGGCCGCGAAAGGCGTCGGGCGCATCGCGACTGAGATGCGGACCGCGGAGGATAATGTGATAGCCAAAGTTGGCGCTCTTGCTGGTTGCCGGGCGGGGTGTGGTCGAAATCGGCTCATAGGTGATGCCATCCATGTCGCACAGCAGTGTGCGCTGTCCGCGTGTGGGGTTGGTCGCAAAGAGTCGGATGCGCAGTGAGGTCGGTTCACTACTTTCCAGTCGATGTGCGCTGTTGCCCGGCAAGTCGACATGTGTATCGATGCCGCGCGCGCCGCCGAGGGTGCGATTGTTGCGATTCCACTGTTTTGAGTCGGTGGCCGTCGATTCGTACGGTGAGCGGCCCGCCTGTTCATCGGCATTGACGCCGGTCCAGTTTTTGGAGCGCCCTGGCAGCCAGTCTTCGGTGGAATCATTTTTTAAGGTAATCACCATCGGGGAGTCCGGATCATTGGCGGCATAGCCAACGAGGCTCTGGAGGTCGATCTGTGCATGATTGTGCGATGTGCCCGCTGCTGTGCTGACCTGGACCGTCGGCAGGCCGTCGATTTCAAGTTCCAGGTCGAGCGGGTTGCCATCGCCGTCGAGCATGCGCAAGGTGCTGGTAAAGGGGTTCCACAGTTCGCAGAAAAAGCGCATCCGCAGGTAGAGGCGCTTGTCGGATGGGGTGTTCAAGTGAATTGAAAAGGCCATCATAATATTGGAAAGAATCGGCGTCACGGGGGTTGCAATCTGGCCGTCTCGCAGGGGGCCAATGTTATCCAAGCCGCGAAAAGGAGAATGCAGCCGGATTTGATCGACCGCGTTTTCTGCGCTTTCGAGCTGCTGCGCGTTTGCTTCTGCCAGTTCCAGGTAGGTGTCAAATCCGGCTGGCAGCAGTTCGGGGTAGAGCGAGAGGTCGCGGAGCAGGCCGCCTTGATGGTTGGGCAAGACACTCGCCAAGACTCCAAGGCTGATCGGCGCGACTGCATGAAACGGCGCTTCTCCGTGGAAACGCGCGGAGTCGGGCGTAAAGTCCTTGAGGCTGAGCAGCTGGCGAAGTGAGTACACCCGCTCTAAGTGGTCCGCATTCGCAGATGTGTTCCGCTGATAGGCCGGGAAGAGCTCTTCCAGTCCCTGTGAGGACGCCAACAGGCACTCCAAGTTTTCGGCGGCAGGCGCTGCGAGGTAGTTGGGCTCTGGGCGCGCATTCAAGGGCGGCCCTCCAACGCTGGCTTTGACGCCTTCGTCGCTCACCCACCAGGCGATTTTAGCACAGACGCGACCTTGCGCATTGAGGACTTTGACCGCCGGGGCGGCAACGTGTTGACTGATGTCGTTGCCTGCCGAGCCGGGGCCGACGAGCTGGATTAACTCGTCTGGCTGGTTGCCGAGGAGGGGATGACTGCCAGAAACCAACCAATTCGGCTCGGCGCCCGGATCGCTGGTATTCCAGACCCCGGTCCAGCATCTGGCGGCGGGATCGTAGTTGCCGTCGCCGAGGATTTCGGCGCGGGCGGTCACCCGTGCGTCGTGCCCGGCAAACTGCTGTAATTCGCCGATCGCCAGCATTAGGGCCAAGCGCGCGGTCTCCTTGGCTTGTAACGTGTTGCGCTGGGTGCTGGCTGCGGCGCTCTCGACCCGCACCAAGGTGCTCATCGAAAGCAGTAAGAGCAACGCCAAGGCCATCATCGAAAGCGCCACTACCAACGCAAACCCTGCGCGCTGACTTGGGTTCGTCGCTCTGGGTGAGATGCTCATCGAGTGCAGACAAATAGCATTTATGGCTTTAAACGCGATAGCCT
>DOCS01000045.1:0-1160 GCA_003503355.1 Opitutia bacterium | reverse complement strand
CGTTGCCATCAAGCCTTGGCGGTCAAGTCGCGGCTGTGCGTGTTTGCCTCGACCTCTTGCGAAAAACCCTCAAGCTATTGGTTCGGCAATGGTATGTGCTTCATTTTTCAGTCCACTTGTCACGATGAGATGCCTTGCCGGGCGGAATCGCAGATTTTCCCATTCAGATTTGTCATGAAGATTAACCCAGTCCTTCGGGCGCTTGCGCTCTTTCTTACGCTCATGGTTACTGCGCTGCATGCGCAGGTGCCGCAGATCCTCAACTACTCGAGCCGTGTCGAGGTGGGGCATCCGCCGGTCAATTTCGATGGCGCCGGCGCGTTCAAGTTTGCGCTGGTTAATTCGATTTGCGGCACTGCTTATTGGAGTAACGATGGCACGAGTATTGCCGGCAGCGAGCCGAACGCGGCGGTGTCGCTGCAGGTGACCAACGGCCTTTACTCGGTGTTGCTGGGCGATACCACGCTGCCGAATATGGATCCCATTCCGAACTCGGTTTTCGCTAAGGCCGACCTGCGCTTGCGCGTGTGGTTCGATGATGGCGCGAATGGTTTTCGACTGCTGCAGCCTGATCAGCGTCTCTCTGTCGTCGGCCATGCGCTGGTGACCGGCAGCCTGCATGCCGGCAGGGACCTTGCCGCGGGCACCGTGGCGGGCTTTCGCGGCAATGGAGTGTGGCTCTTACACGCGAGTAGCAACACGGCCGTCTCGGAGTTGTCACTCAACTACCCAGTCCGCATCGCGGTGAATGGTCCGCGGGTGAAATTCGACGGCCCCGGCGCATTCAAGTTCGCATTGGTTGATACTGCCGGCAGCACCTGCTACTGGAGCAACGATGGCAGTAGTATGGCGGGCAGTGAGCCACTGATGGAGGTCACGCTGCCCGTGCGCCAGGGGCGCTTTTCGGTGTTGTTGGGCGATACCACGCTGACGAATATGACGCCCGTTCCGAGCCCGGTGTTCGCCAAGACTGATGTGCGGCTGCGCGTCTGGTTTGACGACGGCGCGCACGGTTTTCGGCGCCTCCAGCCCGATCAGCTACTCGCGGTGTCTGGCTACGCGACGGTGGCTGGCAGCCAGCAAATCGGGGCGGATATCGCCAGTTGCAAGGTGCCTGCTTTTCGCGGCGATGGTGTGTGGCTGACAAACATTCCCGCCGG
>DOCS01000121.1:5992-6188 GCA_003503355.1 Opitutia bacterium | reverse complement strand
CCTGGCTGAGGCGAATAACGGAATGAATTGAATCGTATAGACAGTAAATTCGACTATAATTAATGACGTCTCCTGATGCCCAGCGCATTCTATTATGTCTGTTATTCCAGGCCACAGTGCCGTCAAATACTTCAACCTCCCGTTCAACGCGGCTGAGGTCGAAGCTTGGGCGAAAACTCAAAAAGACACCCTCGCT
>DOCS01000121.1:0-5922 GCA_003503355.1 Opitutia bacterium | reverse complement strand
CGTATTTACGCACAGGTGCCGACGATGATCGGTTGTTCGTCAAGCGGGCTGATCGCCGACACGCATGAGATCGAGAATGAAGCCGGCTTCTGCGTCACACTGTACCATCTGCCGGACACACACGCACGCGCCATTCACCTGCCGCTGGAATCCTTTGAAAGTGCGAACCGTCCGAAGGCGCTGCGCGCTGCGCTCGGCGCCACCCCAGAAGCAGTCAATGCCTGGATCCTGTTGGCCGCACCAGAAAGCATCGGCAACGACGCCTGGCTCCCAGACTGGGACCAAGCCACCGGCCAGCGCACCACCGTTGGTGGCTTTGCCAGTTCGGAGCCAGACACTCCCGAATCGAGCCTGTTTCTCAACGGCGATGTTCTGCCCGACGGAGCAGTCGCCCTCGGTCTGGAAGGCGCGGTGACCATCGAACCGCTGATTTCGCACGGCTGCCGCCCGGTCGGCTCCACGTGGACGATCACCCAAGCCGAGCACAACATCATCCATCAAATCGGCAACCGCCCGATCCTCGAAGTCCTGCGCGACACCCTGGAAGGCCTGTCGGCAGAAGAGCAGACACAAGCGCGTGGCAACATTTTCATCGGCCTTGTGCTCGACGAATACAAATCCAGCTTCGACACCGGCGACTTCCTAGTGCGCAATCTTACGGCGATCGATCCGAAGTCAGGCGCCGTGGCGATCGCGACGCCCTTGCGCATCGGCCAGAATCTTCAATTTCAAATCCGCGACGCGCAGACCGCGGCGATCGATTTCGAACAACAGCTCAGCGCCAAAGCCGCTGCGCTCGACGGCCGATCCATTTACGGCGCTTGCCTGTGTGACTGCATCGGCCGCGGCACCGCACTGTATGGCGTGCCGGACCACGACGTCAGGACAATTCATGAAACCTTTCCGGGCCTGCCGATTGCGGGACTGTTTTGTAACGGCGAATTCGGCCCGAACAACCATCGCACCCGACTGCACGGCTATGCCGCGAGCCTGGGGTTGTTTGTGAAGCGTTGTTAATTGCTGGTTGCTCGGCACAACTGACAACAATCAACGCACTTTCAGCGGTGCTTGCGCAAGGTCGACACCACGATATAGAGTCCCAACAGCCCAGAGACGAGAAAACCGACAATGCCGATCGCAGGGAAGCCCCACAGAAGTGGCTTCACTCCGGTGGTAATGATCAGCGAAGAGCCGATCAACAACGAGCCGATGATAATGCCCACGGTTAGGCGATTCATCGATGCATTGAACGTCTTCTCCAAATTTTCGGTGCCAGTGTGGTGAAAATTAATCTGCAGATCTTCCTCTTCGATGCGCTGTAGGATACGCTGCAGGTTTTCTGGAATCTGTTGCATGCGGCGCAACATTGACAGTAGCGGATATACCGTCTGACGCGCCACACTGCCGGCACTCCAGCGCTCCTTATTCAGCTTTTCTAAATAAGGCTTCGCCACCGCCTGGATATCAAAGTGCGGGTCCATACTGCGCGCGGTTTCTTCGACGCAAAGAATCGCCTTCGAAAGTAAGGCATAATCCGCCGACACTTGGATGCCATTCGTGCCAAAAATATACAGCATCTCCAAGCCGACCGTCCCCATCTGCGTGCCCGACGGCCCGAAATGACGATGCTTGTTAAGCAATAGCGTCACCGCCTTCTCTAGTCGGCGACGATCGATCCGACGATTATTCACTGCCATACGCTCGGCCACGCGAATCACTTTCTCCGCATTGCGATCGGTGATCGCTGCGAACAAATCCGCCAAGTGGTAGCGCATCTCCAAGGTAATTTGCCCCGCCTGTCCCCAATCCAGAAAGCAGATGCGATGGTCCGCGGTGATCAACATATTGCCGGAATGCGGGTCGGAGTGAAAAAAGCCCGTGCCGACGATTTGATGAAAGACGGACTGCCCGCCCAATCGAGCGAGCTCACTGGCGGCCTCCTGCGGCAGTGAGATTTCATCCGGCGCCTCACCCTGCACCCACTCGGTCACCAACAGCCGCCGTGTCGTCAATGCGTTATACACTTTCGGCGCAAACACCCGCTGCTGCTCAGTATTCAGCGCGCGAAAAATTGCCGCGTTGTCCGCCTCATTGCGAAAATTAAGCTCCTCCTGCAGTCGATGCTCCGCCTCATGCACCAACATCGGCAAATTGTACGGGCGCAACTCCTCGACCCGCGCATGCAACTGCTTGGCAAACCAACCAATAATCTCCAAGTCGGCCGAAATGGTTTTTTGGATGTCCGCCCGTTGCACCTTGACCGCCACCCAAGCGCCGGTGGAGATGAGCTTGGCACGATACACCTGCCCCAACGAACCAGCGGCGACCGGCACCGGATCAAATTCCGCAAACACCTCCTCGATCGCACACTCCAGCTCTTTTAATAGCACTGGCTTGATGCGCTCGAACGCTTGCGGCTCCACCCGGCTGCGCAGCTTCTTGAGCTCCATCACCAGCGGCTCCGGCAACTTATCCGGACGCGTGCTTAGGATCTGCCCAAACTTGACAAAGATCGGCCCCAGCTCCTCGCAGGCATTACGCACCCGCTCGTAAGCGGTTAGGTGCGTCACTTTAGCGCGCACCAAATTCCTCAACAAGAACTGCGGCGTGTCCAGTTGCAGTAACAAATCCTCAAATCCCCAGCGCACCAAAATCGCGATAATTTCAGGTGCTCGGACCGCGTTGGATAAATAGTTAAAGGGTTTCATTCTGGGCGGCAAAGCCGCGTAGTAAGGTGAGAATTACAGCCGAGCTGTAGTAGGAAAACGTGAAAGTCGGAAAGTGGGACGAAGCACGACAGTGCGGAGAGGATGAACCGTAGGTTTGCCCTGAGCTAGCGAAGGGTGAGTGAACTGGGTGCCCACTGGGCAAGTGAAGGAACAAAGTATGAAGGTGACTACAGCGTTCGTCTGAATGCAGCAATCCCAGCGAAAAGCCCGCAGGCATTACAACGCAGGCTCGCGGCACTTTCAGCACTCATGTAGTTACACTCTGCGGTCAGTTAAAGTATACGACGCACTTCCCCCGACGCCCAGCTTGGCGATATCAAGAAAATATCCTAGATCTTTCGCGGCACGCCGCTCGAAGCCTTCTGCAATGTTATTCATCGACGACACCGCCGCGCGCTGAATTTGATCACGGACCCAATAATCACGACACCCAGCGAACGCCTCAGATACCACATTTACAATAACGCGTGCTTGCTGACAGATACGCAGATCCTCAAGCCGTTCAGCAAAATCTGACATAAAGGAACGCCTTCATACTTTAGCACTTCTCATACCTTGGCACGACAGCTTGCTATCAATCACTATTAGGAAACTCCTTATGCAGCCGTCCTTCGAGTTCGGTGACACGTTGCGCGAGCGCATCGTACTGATCTTTAGTCACCACATTGGCGCGATGCAGCATGTCATTAAAGAGCTTGCTCGCTTCGACCTTGGCCTTGTCCGTCTCCGTCTTGCCTTCCTCGACAATTTTATCGGACATCTCAGCCGCTTCCTCCTGGGTCAGCTTGCCTTTTTCCACCAGTTCATCGAGTGACTCCAGCACTTTGTCCTTCGTCACGACAGCCAGACCCACGCTGGCCAACATTGTTTTTTTCATGAGATCGATCATAATAACTTAGTGTACTCGTTAGTCAGTCGAAGACAAGAGCGCAAACGGGAGATCAGTGGACGACGCTCAGCAAGCGCCACACACGCACGGCTCTCACACTCACCACCTTTCACTAAAAAGCCCGCCGAAGGTGACGGCGGGCTTTTGCAAGAATCGCGGTAGTCAGCGCTTAAGGCAGATCGACCACAAGTCGGACGTACCGACAATCACGTGTTGCCATATCGAAACGAAGTTCTACTCGCTGATAGCCGTCAGACACGCCAGATTGATCGACGGAAACAGCAGCGACATCCGCAGTGTCCTCACGATCATCCCAGTTAACCAAGTCCTCTGAGCATTGCGCATAGATAATTAGATCACTCGGGACTTCAGAAGCCTTAATACGAATAAAGGTAACCACAAAGTCACTGCCATCCACTAAGGTTTCCAACGGACTAACCTGATCACTGCCATCCGCCGGATCCGAACCCAATGCAATCTCCTCCAGATTCGACTGACCATCGCCGTCAGCATCACCTGCAGGCCCGCTGAGTCCTACTTGATAGACCCCAGCCTCCGCCATCGCAAACGCCACAAAGCTCGCCACACTGTCATCGCTGTCATCGCTATTCTCCTTGGTATAGCTATAACGGGAATCTCCGAGAATGGCTGCAAAGGCCTCTCTCTGCGTCATGCCTGAGTATTCCCCCAGTGCTGTAGCCGTCGGATCAACTCCGAGGAATGTCGAAACGAGTAGCGCCAATCCCACCTGATCCACCGGTTGATTGGGTAGAGAATAGTAATGCACACGACTGAGACTGGTCTGAAAATAACGAATCAGCTCATTGTCCAATGCGAAGGCTGCTGTGAAGGCAGTCAAGTCTCCGCTGTACCCAGGAAGAACGGTTCCGTAGCCTGGGAGGTCAGCGCCGACCAGTGTATCACGCAAACGCGTTGTACTAGCGCGATTAATTGCTACTTGGTGCTTATTGGCAAAGAGTAGCCCAACTAGTTCGACCGCTTCTGAGCCTGCAACATCAAGTGTCGTCGGGAAGGTAATTCCCTTACGTTCTTCAAATTCCGGAATCAATACCCGCACCAACGACTGTGCCGAAAGCTCGTCCGAATCACTGGAATCCGTTGATATTATATCAAATGTGAAGTCACCACCACTGAAAGAAGACCAACTAGCGACAGTGGCGGTGTAGGTTCCCGCTTGAGTTGTCGTGTAGACGAGCAACGGATTAAGTCCATTCCCGCTATCGTCATCGAATGCAACCTGCTCACCATTCGGATCATTCAAAGTCAATGTCGGATCGCTCAAACTATCCCCTGACACAAGCAGTGTTACACGAGCTCCCGCGTTGAGGTAGAAATCGAATGACTGCGTCGCGCCTGCAGCAATACTGCCGGACTCACTGCTTGAACTGGAGCCCTCTGCAGTGCCGCCTCGTAAACCAACCAGTTCCGTCGCGTCTGGCCATTCGCCAGTCATGGTGCGATGAACCATCATAATCATTTCATTCTCGTCCATCTCGGCCGAATCAAATAGCTGCTGCAAGAAGCTCACGCGTGAATCGATCGTCTCGTTCACCACTAACAGGGCCGCAGCGACCTGCCTAGCTGTCGGCGCCACCCCAGACAAGCGCTGATACACATCAATCACAAAGAGTTCCTCATCCGAAGGTGGCTCGGCTAAACTCAATTCCACCGCGATCGAAGCCTGCACCACCAACCCATAGGTGCTGGTCGCTAACGCGGTCACTACACCGCTCTTGCTCAGTCTGAGCTCCTGACTAAACAGAAGACTGTCGTTGCTGCTCTCCGCAGTCGCGACTTCAACTCCGTCCAACAGCCACGTAACTGATTGTAGCTCTTGGAAATCAATACCTTGTACTTCAACCTCGAAGGTATGGATACCGTCCTCATAGGAGGTACTCTCGAGGGTAAATGGATTCGAGATCGGATCGGTAAAGCCCAGCTTGAAGACGAACGGCTCTATAGAAGTGGTCGTCTGTCCACTCAGTCCGTTGAAACCATCGTCATCGACTGCTACCGCGAATATATTGTAAATTCCCTCTGCGGTGGGTGTCCAGTCAAACGTGTAAGTTACCGATGAACCATCGATGAGTCCGCCGCCTCCCAGCTTGTCATTACCGTTGTAAAAGACAACACTGACAACGGTGCCATCGCTATCGCCTGCAGTCACGCTCAACGTTGCAGATTTCCCCACGGTCAATGTGCTGGGCACCTGAACATCGCCGACCCAAGGCGCTTCGCCTAAGGCGCCGATGACACGAATTGTTACCGAACGACCTTCGGCAG
>DOCS01000250.1 GCA_003503355.1 Opitutia bacterium | reverse complement strand
TGCAGACGCATCACGACGAGCCTTACGAATCAAGCTCGCAGCGGTGTCAGTAGGCTTCGCGCCAACAGACTTCCAATAATCAATACGGTCAACCTTCAGGTTGAGCTCATCTGTAGCACGCTTAGCTTGTGGCTCGTAAGTGCCGAGAACTTCGACAAAACGGCCATCACGACGAGCAGTAGCTTCGGTGACGACTAGACGATAAAAGGGACGGTGGCTAGCACCGTGACGTTGGAGGCGAATTTTAAGAGCCATATATTGTTATTGGTTTGTGAGATTTCAGGGCCAGAAGCCGGAAGTTGTGAAAGGCGAAGAAAGAAGGAGTTCGAACGCCCCCTGTCAAGGGCATATCCTCATACATCTCTTTCAAGCATAGATTTCCTGAGCTCAGCAATATGGTGCTAGTGTGAAGCAGGCTAAATTGGTGTCGTTTTTTTTGGAGGAAAACGCTCCCTCGTTTTCACTGAAAACTGGCTTGGTTGCGGCAATAACGGAGCACTGCCCTCCAGAGTTCACCTCAGAATCCCTAGGATTTTAATTAAATAAACATAGCGTGCTTCACACTAAATGAACCGCTCGTCCCCTACAACCAAATCAACTTCCTACACAGAAGCGGTCGGGCTATTCAGGGCGCACCACATCAGGTGAATCCGTCCACGGGAGCGGAAAAGCGCTCTTTTGCCAGTCTTTACGTACTTCGCCGATTTTAGCGAATTCGCCCTCCACCCCGTCAATCATTTCACCGGTAAACTTATAGCGGCTCTCTTCCCCATTTAGTCGGACTACACGCTTGCCACTGTAAGCGTGCAACACGCGCGGCGTGGCATAATCGATCTGACGAACTTTGGACATGTATAAAATCTTTTTCGACTCCACACTGATGCGTCAACCTTCATTCACAGTTTACATTCGTGGAAGAAGTCATTTCCCTGTCATATATGCCAAAAATCATATTTCAAAAAACAGGCGTTGAGGCGGAATGGACCGGCGATGACGAGAGTATCCTCGAATGCGCGGAATCCAATGACCTCGACCTCGACTACGGTTGCCGCATGGGAAATTGCACCGCCTGCCAACAGCCGATCCTCTCAGGAGAAGTCGAATACCCAAACAGTCATAGCGCCGAACCCGAGGAAGGCACTGCCCTGCTCTGCTGCTCGATCCCCAAGGGCAACGCCGACGTAGTCATCGACGCATAAGAACTGCGCGCTCCGCTAGCCCTCCTTCGAGACTTCAATGCGCTCGAAGCGATTCGCGAGCCCGGTGGATGCGTCCATATCGATCAGGCAACCGCAGATACGCACGTCGGCATCGGCCACAGGGAAACGGCGCTTCATACCATCAAGGAAGCTCGCCACGACCTGACCGACATCACGCCCAAGCACGGAGTGATACGGTCCACACATGCCAGCATCGCTCAAGAAAGCCGTGCCATCCGGCATCACCCGACCATCCGCAGTCGGCGCATGCGTGTGCGTGCCGACAACTGCCGCGACTCGACCATCCAGATACCAGCCGAGGGCAATCTTCTCTGAAGTTGCCTCCATGTGCGCCTCCACGAAAATCGCATCACACTGCTCCTTTAACTCCGCTACCTTGGCGTCCGCCATTTTAAACGGACAGCTCGACTTGAGCGTCAAATAATTGCGCCCCAGCACCGTTAAGACCCCGAGCCGAAAGCCGTCCTTTTCGATCACGAGGTGCGTGCGCCCCGGATTTTGCTCGGGTAAATTAGCTGGCCGACAGACCTGCTCCAGCCCGTCGATCTCGTTTTCAAAATTCTTCTGATCCCAGACATGGTCCCCCAGCGTGATCGCATCCACGCCCGCGGCAATCAGCTGATCCGCTATTTTTTTCGTAATTCCCGCTCCGCCCGCAGCATTTTCCGCATTGGCAATGACGATATCGGCACCCAGCTCAGCCCGCAGCGAGGCAACACGCTCGATAACAAAATTACGCCCCGGGCGCCCGACGATATCTCCTAAAAACAAAACTTTTGGCATCAATAAAAGTTGTAACAGGATCCAAGGCTGCGCAAGCCCCCATCCAACATCTTGATCCGCGCGGAGCAAATCCAAGATATTAACACTTCTACTCGTGAGCGCTTCGCTTTTTCCGCCCGCTTCAATGCTTGATTTGCAAGCTGTTTAGTGTCTTTCTGCATCACTTTTCATGCGGATCCCTCAGTTCGCACTTCAAGAACACAAAGCAAACACCACAGTATAATGAAAACCGACAAAGCAATCGACTTCCTCGAACAGGACGAAATTGGCCCCGAAATGAAGGGTGCTGATGTCTTGGTCGCCTCTCTTGAGCGCGAGGGAGTGGACGTGGTGTTTGCCTATCCCGGTGGCGCATCGATGGAGTTGCACCAAGCCCTGACCAAGAGCACGCAAATCCGCACCATTCTGCCCCGCATGGAACAAGGCGGCGGCTTTATGGCACACGGTTATGCACGCGCAAAGGGTGAAGCCAGTGTTTGCATGGCGACCAGTGGCCCGGGAGCAACGAACCTGGTGACCTGCATCGCCGATGCTTATATGGATAGCATTCCCCTGATTGCCATCACGGGGCAAGTGTACCAAGAATTTATCGGTAAGACCGCGTTCCAAGAAACCGATTTCTTCGGAATGACACTGCCGATCGTCAAGCACAGCTTCCTCGTCTTTGATAAGGAAGACCTCCCACGTGTCGTCAAAGAAGCCTTCCACATTGCGACGACTGGTCGCCCGGGCCCTGTCGTGATCGACATCCCCAAAGATGTGCAGCAAGCGATCTTCAAGCCAACGTTCCCTGCAACCATCGATCTTCCCGGTTACAAGGAAGACATGACCAAGCCGCAGGCAACAGACGAGCAACTGATCGAAGTGCTCGACTTAATCGCCGATGCCAAACGCCCAGTACTCTACATCGGAGGCGGCATCATTTCCGCGGAAGCACACCTCGAACTGCGCGAATTCGCCGAACTCACCGGCATTCCGGTGGCCTCGACCCTGATGGGCCTCGGTGCATTCGACTCCGAGCACCCACAATCACTCTATTGGTTCGGCATGCACGGCACCGTGGCCGGCAACTGGGCCGTTTGCGACAGCGACCTCCTTATCTGCGCAGGAGCCCGCTTCGATGATCGTATTACAGGCTTGGTTTCCAAATTTGCACCAGACTCCGAAATCGTTCACATCGACATCGACGCATCCGAGCACAACAAGAACAAGCGCGTAAAGCATGCCATTCATTCCGATGTGAAACACGCACTGACGCGCCTGGTTGCGTTAAGCAAAGCTGGCAAGCTCATCAAGCCCGACCTCAGCGAGTGGATGAAGACCATCAACGAATGGAAAGCGAAATATCCATTCACCTACGACAAGAGCGGCCACATCACCCAGCAGGAAGCCATCGAGGCGCTGTACGAAGAAACCAAGGGCGATGCGATCATTACAACAGGTGTCGGCCAACACCAGATGTGGGCGGCACAGTTCTTCAAATTCCGCGAGCCACGCACTTACATCAGCTCACTGGGCCTCGGCACCATGGGCTTCGGCCTTCCGGCTGCGATCGGCGCCAAGGTCGCCTTCCCTGACAAGCTTGTGGTCAATATCGACGGTGACGGCTGCTTCCTCATGAACGTGCAAGAG
>DOCS01000148.1:240-6267 GCA_003503355.1 Opitutia bacterium | reverse complement strand
CGCCGCGCCCGCTCAGTCAGAGCCACATCCTTTAAAATCAGATCGGTGGTGATGCCTCCAGCCGCAATCGAAAGTCCGTTAAACGGCACATTCCAACACAGCTTACGCCACAGCGCCGCATCCAATACGGGAGAGAACGTCGCTTGTGCGCCTGCTGCTGCGAAGGCTGCGACGACCTCGGCAGCGACATCAGGCCAACGCTCTCCGAGCGATCCGATTTCGACTCGCCCGGGGTGATAATTCTCAACTACGCCGGGTGCGGTGCGATTGACGCAAACAAAACACAAGCCAGCCAACACCGGATTGGTCGGAAAGTGCTTGGCCAAAAATTCGGCATTGCCCATGCCGTTTTGCAGTGTGAGCAAAGTTGTCCGCCCCGGAGCGACCAGTGCCTGCAAACTCCCGAGCAAGGCCTCATTCACCGTCGATTTGGCGGCAATAAGCACACGATCCACCGGACCGATCGCCGCGGCGTCTTGCTCCACGCGAGCGGGCCGAATCGTATGCGTCGTGCTCAGCGCACCGGAGCGCGGATCGACCATCCGAATCACAATCCCATCAGCTGCGAGCTCGGCGTAATCCGAACGGGCGAGGACATGCAGCGCCGCTCCGTCCCGGGCTAACAGTCCGCCGTAATACAGGCCCACCGCGCCCGGCCCGACCAGTGCCCATGACTGTGGTGCGTTCGAGCTTAATGAAGCGGTTGAATCCACGACGGCTGTTCGCTTACTTTTCATTAATAATCGATCTTGCGGTGCGATACGAGGCCCGCTTCCAGAGAGGTTCCAGCCGATACAGTTCGGCGGGACAGTTTATGGGCGACAGCCATCCTCATGATCAGCACAGACGGAGGTGTTGGTGATTTTTGCCTGCTTTTGAGGATAATCTAAGGTGCAGTGTAGACCGCGACTTTCCTTGCGCTGCAACGCACAATCGACAACCAGCGACGCCACCAGAATCATGTTACGCAGCTCCAGCAAGCTCTCGTCCACTTTGAAATTCCAATAGTAATCTGTGATTTCACGATTCAAATTTTGCAGACGGGTGCGGGCACGCTGCAAGCGTTTGGTCGAGCGAACGATGCCGACATAATCCCACATGGTACGCTTCACTTCGTCCCAATTATGCAGCAGCACCACGCGCTCATCCGAATCATGCACATCACCATCGACCCAGTTAGGCAACTCAAGCGGCTCCAGTCGACTGGACGCAATATAATCGGCCACCGCTCCAGCTCCGCGATTGGCCATGACCACAGCCTCGAGCAATGAATTACTAGCCAGGCGGTTGGCGCCGTGCAGCCCGGTGCACGCCACTTCTCCACAGGCATACAAGCCCGGCAGTGAGGTCTCACCGTTTAAATTGGTCTTCACGCCACCACAAAGATAATGCGCAGCCGGCACCACCGGGATCATATCTTTTTCCAGCGCGATGCCCTTTTTCGCACAGTAATTGTAAATATTCGGGAAGTGGGCGTGCAACTTCTTCAGCGGGATATGACGCGTATCGAGCCACACGTGCCGCGCGCCGGATTGCTTCATTTCCGAGTCAATCGCCCGAGCCACGATATCGCGCGGCGCCAGATCCTTACGCGCATCATAGCGCTCCATGAACGCCTCGCCTTTCAGGTTGCGTAAAATCGCCCCCTCACCGCGCACCGCCTCGCTGATCAAAAAACGGTTCGAGTCGGTGGAGTAAAAGGCAGTGGGATGAAACTGGATGAACTCCATATTCCGAACCTCTACGCCGGCACGACACGCCATCGCGATGCCGTCGCCGGTGGCGATAAACGGATTCGTGGTGTACTGATAAACCTGCCCAATGCCTCCTGTGGCGAGGAGAACCGAACGAGCGGTAAATGTTTCCACTGCTTCGCTATGCGTGTTAAGCGCATACAAACCCAACACCCGATTGCCCTCAAAAGGAACGCGATGCCCGAGCTTGCGAAGTTTTTCCGCAGTAATCAGCTCGACGGCGAAATGATGCTCAAACGTCTCAATATTCGGCGATGTGGCGATGCCGTGCAGCAGAGCGTCCTCGATCGCCTTGCCCGTTACATCTTTGACGTGAAGAATGCGGCGCTGCGAATGCCCGCCCTCTTTGCCGAGCGAGACGCTACCATCGTCCAACTGAGTAAACGCCACGCCGCGACGCGCCAACTCCTCGATGCTGGCTGCACCGTCTTTTAAAATCTCGCGGACCGCCTGCTCGTCGCACAGCCCGTCTCCCGCATCCAGCGTATCGGCGACATGCATCGCCACATCGTCGGTCTGCGAAGTCACTGCAGCAATGCCGCCTTGCGCAT
Source organism: Opitutia bacterium (assembly GCA_003503355.1). Taxonomy (GTDB): domain Bacteria; phylum Verrucomicrobiota; class Verrucomicrobiia; order Opitutales; family Coraliomargaritaceae; genus Lentimonas. The sequence continues at coordinate 3,962 of DOCS01000148.1, read as the reverse complement.
AGTTGGTATTCGATTCCGCGGAATTTTTCTTGGTGATAATCGCCACCCGTTTGCCCGCCTCGGCAACTTTGAGGGCGAAACTCAACCCGGCGATGCCACTACCAACCACGATCACATCGTAAGATTTAGACATAATAAAAAATGACTAATGAATAAGTACGGAGGAGCAATTCACCACGCGGGAGTCTCCACTTACAGTTTGATATTATCGATTAAGCGCGTCTGATCAACCCAAACTGCCACACACACAAGCTGAGTGCCGGGAATGATCTCGCGCGCCGGCTCCATCGTCTCGCGATCCACCACTTGCACGTAGATCACACGCAAGCGATGGGCCGAAGACAGATGATGTATAATCTCAGCCACGACCCGGTCGACGCTGCGAACCCCCTCTTCGTGCACCATGCGCTGCCCGATTAGCAACGCCTTCGACAAGCTGAGTGCCTCCTCGTGCTGGGAATTGGTCAAGTAGCGATTGCGCGAACTAGTGGCCAAACCGTCCGCACCGCGCTTGGTTTCGCCGATCACGATCTCCGCGGGAATATTCAGGTCGGTGACCATTTTCTGAATGACCGAACATTGTTGAGCATCCTTCTGCCCGAAGACCACGATATCGGGACGCGTGATATTAAACAACTTCAAGCACACGGTAGTCACGCCGCGAAAATGAGTCGGCCGTGACAGCCCACACAGCCCAGCACTGACCTGCTCCTCGTTGACATAAGTCGAGTAACCCTGTGGGTACATGCCCTCAACAGTCGGATTGAACACGATGTCCACGCCACGTTCGCGGCATTTTTCCAGATCAGCCTCGAGGGCCTGAGGATAATGGTCGAAATCTTCGTTCGCACCGAATTGGGTGGGATTGACAAAAATCGAAACAATGACCTTATCGACACGCTCTTTGGCAATATCGATCAACGAAAGGTGCCCTTCGTGCAGGCAGCCCATCGTCGGCACGAGACCGATCAAACGGCCGCTGGAGCGCAGGCCGATCGCGTGAGATTGCATTTCGTTGACCGATTGAATTGTTTGCATAACAAGGTTTCCTCACAGATTACCTCTGTCCTACAGTTTTTCACAATAATAATCAGAACTTAAGCGCGCTGTTGCATTTAGCGACCAGTCGACAACCATCAGCGATTTATCATGAGCGATCCCTACATCCAACAACTCTTCGCCGAGCGCATCGGCGGCAATCAATACGGCAAATCCACTGCCATCTACAAGTTTGAGAAAATCAAACGCGCGAAAAAGGCTGCCAAAGAAGCCAAGCCAGACGTCGACTTGATCGACATGGGCGTCGGTGAGCCCGACGAAATGGCCTTCCCGGTGGTCGTCAAAGCCCTACAAGACGCAGCCGCTCAGCCCGAAAACCGCGGCTACGCGGACAACGGCGGCGACGGGTTCAAAGCCGCAGCCGCTCAATACATGTCCGAGGTGTTCGGCGTGAACGACATCGATCCGGCGACTGAGGTGGTGCACTCGATCGGCTCCAAGACCGCGCTTTCGATGATCCCGGCCTGCTTTATCAACCCGGGCGACTACGTGCTGATGACCGTGCCCGGCTACCCGGTGCTCGGCACCCATGCCAAATATCTCGGCGGCGAAGTCTACAACATGCCACTTAAGGAAGAGAACAACTTCCTACCCGAGCTCGAAGCCGTGCCTGCCGACGTCGTCGCCAAGGCCAAGATCATGGTGCTCAACTACCCGAACAACCCGACCGGCGCCTCGGCAACAATCGAGTTCTTCGAAAAAGCGATCGCTTTTGCCAAGGCCAACAACCTGATCATTTTGCAGGATGCCGCCTACTCGTCACTCATTTTTGAAGGCAGCCCGGTTTCAATCTTCCAAGTCGAAGGCGCGAAAGACGTCGCGATCGAACTGCACTCGCTCTCGAAGAGCTACAACATGACCGGCTGGCGCATCGGCTTCGTGGTCGGCAACCCGCTCATCGTGCAGGCTTACGCCGACATGAAGGACAACTCCGACTCCGGCCAGTTCCTCGCGATCCAAAAGGCTGCATCCGTGGCCTTGGCCAACCCGCAGATCACCGAAGAAATCGCCGCGAAATACTCGCGCCGCATGGATCTACTGGTCGACGCGCTCAACAACGCCGGCTTCAAGGCGAAAAAGCCCAAGGGCAGCTTCTTCCTGTATGTCGCTGCGCCTAAGTCCGCGACGATCGACGGCACAACCACCGAATTCGAATCCGGTGAAGCCTGCAGCCAATGGCTGATCACCGAAGAGCTGATCAGCACCGTGCCTTGGGATGATTGCGGAAACTTTGTGCGCTTCTCGGTAACCTTCGCCGCACAAGGTGTAGAAGCCGAAAAAACAATCGCCGCCGAAATCGGACAGCGCCTCGCGAAGTACACCTTCGCCTTCTAAGCGCCCAAACAGAAATTTTCACAGGTCGCCCTTGCATCGGGGCGGCCTTTTTTGTGAAAATTCGCACCCTTATGAAAACCCTACCTGATCTAATCGAAAACAACCGCCAATGGGCCGCCGGCATTACCGCTGAAAACCCACAATTCTTTGAGACACTCGCGAAAGGTCAAAGCCCTAAGTATTTATGGATCGGCTGCGCGGACAGTCGCGTACCCGCCAACCAAATCACCGGTCTGCAGCCCGGCGAACTCTTCGTGCACCGCAACATTGCCAACCAGGTGGTGCACTCAGACCTGAATATGCTCTCGGTGCTGCAATACGCGGTCGACGCCCTCAAAGTCGAACATGTCATCGTCTGCGGCCACTACAATTGCGGCGGCGTGCGCGCATCCATCAGTCCGGCAAAAAACGGCCTAGTCGACAACTGGCTTCGTCACATCGAGGACATTGCGGAGGTGCATTGGGACAACCTGCAAGCGCTCGATGAAGACGCCCGCGTCGATCGCCTGTGCGAGCTCAACGTCGTTCAACAAGCCAAAAACCTGAGCCGCACCACCGTGATAGAAGACGCTTGGGACCGTGGCCAGTCAGTCGAGATCCACAGCTGGATTTATGGCCTCAAAGACGGTCATCTGAACACTGTGGCAGAGCCGATTTCTGGCCCCAAATAAGCCGCAGAGACGCATTGCGCGTGCCCTCGACGGACTCCGCACAGAAGGAGTCATTCATGCTACAAAAAGACTCAAAGCCTGCGTTTACCGCAGGCTTTTTTGTGTGCTTCTTCGTCAATTCGCGGGAACACACCGGGCTGAGGATTCAGGCCATTCGCGACAAATCACAATGCACCCAATAAAAAGGGCTCGCACACATGCGAGCCCTATAAATAGGTCGGCTTGAAAGGCCGACAACTTAGCTCAAATACGAGCAGCAATAATCGGCGCCCTCGGCTTTCACCTTGAGCGCAAATTTGGAATTACCGATGACATTGAACGACTCACCGCCCTTGACAGTGATCCACTCTTCCGAGCCCGGAAGCTTGACGTCCATTTCGCCGGCGAGAATTTCCATCAACTCCGGTGCTTCGGTGCCGAACTCATAGTCGCCTGGCTGCATAAAGCCGAGGGTTTTCTTGGTGCCGTCGGCAAAGATCACTGAGCGGCTGATGACTTGGCCGTCGAAGTAGACATTGGCTTTTTTGACAATTGTGACGTTTTCAAATGTTTCAGACATAGCGAAAGGTGATGGCGATTCGGCTGAAAGTTGCAACAGGGTTTTTCAACCCGCACGACGATGCAAAACATCGAAACCGCTTCGCGGGTTTCGCGACA
>DOCS01000148.1:0-121 GCA_003503355.1 Opitutia bacterium | reverse complement strand
ACACTCGGAGAACAATCCCGACACATCGTCCTTGTAGCCAACTGGCGAAGCCATTTCGAACGCGGCCTTCACAACGGACACCCCACAACCACTCGACAATCGAAACCGCTTCGCGGATTTC
>DOCS01000022.1 GCA_003503355.1 Opitutia bacterium | reverse complement strand
GACTTCAAACGCTTACGACGCTTGTGGTTATTCATCTTGAGACGACGCTTCTTCTTAAGGTTACCCATGGAAATATTTGTACTGTGTTAATTGAGAAAGGTTCTAAGGAGCCGAAAAAATGCCCACGTGTAAAGCGTTTTCTGAGATCTGATTACACCTCAGACGCGCCCTCTCCGGGAATAGCCAACTGCATCCGCTGCAACATCACCCGAAAATGGCGTGGCAACTCAGCACGCAGCGAAGCCTCCTCACCCGAATTCGGCACAACAACCTCACGCAAATGCAGGGCAAGGCCACTAAAAACAGGGTATCGAATGCCCGAGGTGCGCTTATTCGGCAAAAGCACACTCAAAAGCGGCGCCTCAGGCCCATCATACAAAACATCTCCTAGAATCGACAATTCATGTATCGCAGCATGCACCCGCACCTGATGCGGTCGCAAGAAAGAGGTCGTCGCCTCCCACAATGCCCAACCCAAGCCCGACTCAGATAATAACTTAAACTCAGTCTTCGCCTTCTTCCCCTTAGCCGTGGAAGGAATCATCTTGGGCTTGGTATTATGCGCCAACAACGGCGCATCAGCGACCACTTCACGAGCACCGCCCGCAGCACCAGCCTTGGCGACAAACCAAAACCGATAGCGCAACTCTGCAGAGCCCACGCAATTGCGCAACTCTGCCAAGCTATCACGACTCTTCGCGAACAGCGCCACACCGGAGACCGCCGGATCCAGGTAATACGCCGAACCAAACAACGAAGCGCCAAGCTTCACCAACTCTGGCTTCCCCGCCTGCAACTGCTTATTCAAAGCGGCGTCCATATCAGGCACCCCAGCGTCCCATGGATACGCTCGCACCGCCACTCCGGCAGGCTTTTCGACCGCGATCCAAGCGTCAGTCTCGCCGACAATCGACATGCGCACAGGCGCATCCCCCAACAGGCCGGGAGCAAACCCGATTAAATTTTTCTTACGCGAATCACTCATAACACCTTTCACCTACCGATACAAAATACCCCCGAACCGACAAGCGATTCGAGGGCAAATAAAGGCAAAAAACCAAGACTAAGCAGCGATCAAAGCAGCACAACGTGCTTTATGGCGAGCAATCTTATTATGATGCACTAGGCCAACCTTACCCGCTTTATCAAGCGCAGAGATGTAGCCCTGGGAGGCCGCAACTAGCGCGTCCTTGTCCTTCGCTTCAACAGCGGCTTGAACCTTCTTCGCAAGCGTCTTCAGACGAGCCTTGACCTGACGGTTACGTAGAGTACGAGTCTCCGTTTTGCGGATATATTTGAGTGCTGATTTGGTATTAGCCATGTCTATAAAAAGTTAAAAGGTGGGAAATTGCGTGCAAAAAAAAGAGCTGTCAAGGGTCAAAAATCAGGAAAGAATATCCTAGGTGCTTTACCGCAAAACAAAAAGCGCAACCGAAAAGTTCGGCGTTGGAAATTCAAAACTCTAAGAGGTGTCGACCTCGGCGTGCTGTAAGCCGGATTTTGTCCGCCGCCCGCCGAAGCGTTTGGCTGTGCGTTCATTTATCTACCCCACCGAAGCGGAGTTCTCGCCGGAGCGAGATGCGACATACCCGGAATCATAGACGGGCCGCCAGATTCCCTATTTTGCCTTGCACCGGAATGGGTTTATCTAGCCTCCATTGTTACCTTTGGAGCGGTGAGCTCTTACCTCCCCTTTTCACCCTTACCTCAGGCAAGCCCGAGGCGGTTATTTTCTGTGACACTATCCGTCACGCTCGGTTGCCCTCACGCGCCCCCGCTTTCACGGGGAATCCTGCCCTGCGGTGTCCGGACTTTCCTCTCATCCCCGAAGGAACAAGCGAACGCCCACACGCCGAAGTCGACTCCAGCACCCTGCTGAACCGAGCGACAACCGCAAGCGGCAAGTTCAGATTTAATCGATGCCCACAAAACGATCCGGCCGACAAGCACCACGCCGGCGATTGCGCCTCCAATGAATCGCAAAAATAAAACCGACCGACAACAGCACCGCTTCACTCACATTCACACCTAGCGCATGCCTACAATCTGAGCGAAGCAGCGACACATACACACACAGCGCCGCGCAACTTTTTCTATGCAATAATCCTTCAAAAAGCAGCAAAACACCAATAGCATTAAGCCTCACCGCACAGCATACACCCCAACCGCCAATGCGGCAATTCAGCGACACAAACGACTTTCAAAGACACCCCAGCCTGCCACTTAACCAAAACTCCATGGAACACCAACAACCCAACACACACTTCAACCGCATTCGTGCAGAAGTCATTGATCAATTCGACGAAGAACTGGAAATGGAGTTTGGTGAATCGGATGAAATGGGACAGCCACACTCACCTGAGTTTCGCCAGCGCTACTTCAAGGAACTGTACAGGCTGCAAGTCGAGCTCGTCAAATTACAAGACTGGGTGGTCGAATCAGGCCACAAGCTGGTGGTCATCTTCGAAGGCCGCGACTCTGCCGGCAAAGGCGGCGTAATCAAACGACTCACCCAGCGCCTCAACCCCCGCGTCTGCCGAGTTGCGGCGCTCTCTAAGCCGAACAGCCGAGAGCGCACACAATGGTATTTCCAGCGCTACACCGAACATCTCCCCGCTGCCGGGGAAATCGTACTATTCGACCGCAGCTGGTATAATCGGGCCGGCGTCGAGCACGTTATGGGATTCTGCACCGAAGAAGAGTACCAAGAGTTCTTCCGCTCGGCACCCGAGTTTGAAAAGATGCTGATCCGCTCGGGCATTCAAATCATCAAATATTGGTTCTCCATCAGCGACGAGGAACAAGAATTCCGCTTCAGCTGCCGCAACCATGACCCCCTCAAGCAATGGAAGCTCAGCCCCATGGACCTAGAGGCCCGCAAGCGCTGGGAGGCGTACACCAAAGCCAAAGAAGTGATGCTCAGAAAAACCCACATCACCGCGGCTCCATGGAGAATTGTGCCCGCGGATGACAAGAAGCGCGCCCGCCTAAACTGCATTTCGCACCTACTCAGCCAAGTGCCCTACCAACCCGTTGAGCGAGATTTAATCGACCTCCCGACTCGCGTGCACCATCAAGACTATGAACGCAACCCAATCCCCGAAGAGATCATCGTCCCGCAGGTCTATTGAGCTCACTGGTCTTTGCTTTCTCTAAACGGCAGTCGACTATGAACACGTCGATATTTTCACCCAGCAACGTAGTGGCTGCCTAACTCAACCGCCGGATTACCCTGACCGCGCTTGCGCACCCCTGCCTCAAACAGACACATCACCCAGCAAACCAAGACTACCAGACATCACTATCAATGAGTTGCTGTTTTAGTTTAACCGGATCAATTGGTTTAGGGAGGTAAGCATCCATACCTGCATCCAAACAGGTCTGATCATCCCCCTCGAGACTGTTGGCGGTAACAGCAATGATCTTGATACCCTTAAGCCCCCCGCCAGCTTCACCATTGCGAATGCGGCGCGTCGCCTCAAGGCCATCCATTTCAGGCATATGCACATCCATGAGGATAGCATCTACAGGAACCTCTGATCGTAGTACTTCAAGTGCCTTGAGCCCGTTTTCTGCGTGATATGACTGGTACCCCATACGCTTCGTAATGAATTGAATGACTCGAGTATTCGTCATATTATCCTCTACAATGAGCAATGTTTTACCCCGACTTTCTGCGTCCGAAGCCGACTCTTTGCTCGGCTGCGGTGGCTCGATGCTTGATGGATTGTTCTGCAACAAGCGACATAAAGTACGGTGCAGACGAAGCCCGTAGATACGCTGATAAATGACATCTTGGTAAACATTCTCGAGAGATTCGCGGCTCGGAAATTCATCTGAAGAGGACGTAATCAGCAACATCGGAACCTTGCCCGCTGGATATGCTTCGCGAAGCCGCTGAGCCAAGACAACACCCTCACCGCACGGTGCCGAGCTCACAATAATGATCATATCGAAGTCGGCGTCGGCCTTCGATGCTCTCAAGTTATCTTCAAGGCCGTGCTTAACTGTCACATCAAGCCCCCAACTTTCTAACTGATCTTCAACGTAGCGATGATTGCCTTTTCCATCACTCAGCACGAACACGCGCTTACCCTTAAGTAGAGCGTGATCCAGCTGGTGTTCCCGCACCTCTTCTGGAGTCGGGCTCGCTACGATTAAGGGCAAAGAGAAATAAAACTCAGCCCCAGCGGCGGCGCGATTACGGACACCAATTGCCCCCCCCATCACAGAAACAATCCCCTTACAAATGGCTAGACCCAGACCGGAACCTTCGTAGTACCGAGAATGTGAGGAATCACCTTGAGTAAAGGGCTCGAACAGAAGATTGAGTTTATCATCAGGAACACCAATGCCAGTATCTTTGACAGAGAACAGCAACTTCTCATCATCGAGACTCACATCAACCGTGATGACGCCTTCCTCGGTAAATTTGAGAGCATTCGAGACGAGATTGGCAATCACTTGAGTTAAGCGCGCAAGGTCTGCTTTGATCCACTTCGGCACTCGGTCATCAATACGACAGAATACTTCGACATTCTTGCTAGAGCATTCGCCAGCGACCTGATCAAGCGCATCCTCAATGCATTTTTGAATAAAAACAGTTACAGGATTGAGCTTCATTGTGCCGTTGTCGATTTTAGCGTAATTAAGTATGTTAGTAACAACACTAAGGAGATCTAAACCACTCCTTTTAAGCATCGTTAGGTGCTCTAACTGCGGGGCACTCAGTTCCGTGTCAAGCAACAGATCTGTAAAACCGATAATTCCGTTCATCGGCGTACGAATTTCGTGGCTCATCGTCGCGAGGAATTCGCTTTTCGCTTTGACAGTGGCTTCTGCCATTCTTTTTGCCTCAGCCAGAGCACGCGCACGAACTTCGCTCTCTTTAATAGATATACGAAGCTCTTCAAGCGCTCCACTCAGTTGGAAGATTTCTAAATTATTTGAGAGGACTGGGGTTGCGCTCAAATCGCCACGCCTCAGTTGACTAAGCACACCGTGAAGCCGGCCAAGCGGACGCCCAAGCAAGAGGTGGCCAGTCAACATAATGACAACGCCAAACACCACCATAACAGACACAACAATCCAGCGTATGGTATCAACTTCACCTAGAATCCTTTGCCGCTCCTTACTAATATCCCAGACGGTGTCGATTTTGCCAAACAACTCGCCAAAGAATACAATATTTTCGCTATTTTGAAAGGTTTGCACCTGCGGCCTAGTAATGCCCGCGCGCCAGTGAAAGAGGGTTTTGTCGTCTTCGTTCAAGACGTGCACCTCAACAAGACCTTCTTCTTGCTCGACGACTTGTTTGACTGCCGACTCTATGACCTCAATGTCTTCGGAAATCAGCGCTTCACCCGAAGCAGCAGAGATCAGGCCAGTGAAGCGTTCATTTTGATTGCGTATGTCTCGCACCATATTCTGAAGCAGAAGCATCTGAAGCGCGTAACCACCAGCGACGACCAGAACAAGGCACAGACAAGCGATCGCGAGCCCCAACTGCACCCAAAGGGGAATAGATTTCCTATGAATTGAAATGCCCAACATTCCTAAGGCTCCCTTTGCCGCTCAAAGAAATCGTCATTGTTTGCCATAGATTGGCGAATCCTAGCATAATCTGCATCACTCCCCTCAAGAAAGCCCTGCTTGCCAAACGCCCTCAAAGCCGCAGGATCATCGATAGAAAGAAGGGCTTTTTTGATGGCTATGTTGAGTTGCGAATCTTCCCGCGTAGAGACAATCCACGGCTTAGTTACATTAGGAAATTTGGCGATGGCGCGCATGGGGATGCCTTTATTGAGCTGTTTTTTGAAAGTACTTTCCTTAAGCGCTCCAGCATCATAAAACCCACCTCCAACTGCGGCACCGACAGCATCATGCCGCCCTAAGTATTTGTAGGATTTCAGGTCCGATGCGGAAATTCCATTTTCATGAAGCTGTTGTTGCGAGAGGAACCTGCCGATGGTTGATTTTTCATTACCAAAGGCAAAAGTTTTGCCTTTCAAATCCTCAATCGAATGAATGTCACTCTGCTGGTGAACAGCAATGACTCCATAGAATATTTTCTTACCTTTACTCGACTCAAGAGCGACAATGGACAGGTCGTCATTTTGCTGCTTTGCCAGAATGTAAGAAGCAGGACCAAGCCTCGCGAGATCCACTTTTCCAGCAACGACATTCTCGATGCCTTTTTCATATGTAGCTGCAATGTCGAGCTTTATATGTACCGGCTGATTGAGTTGCTGACCAATGGCGAGCTCTAGTTGATTCAGCAGGGGGCGAAATTGAGCGACGACAGCAGAAGGCTTATCGGCCGTATAAATGCCAAACACCAGCTCGACAGACGATTCCGGCACCGAAGCAACAGTAACGTCATCCTCT
>DOCS01000073.1:7820-12778 GCA_003503355.1 Opitutia bacterium | reverse complement strand
CCGAACATGGCAGACCGCACCCAGAACGACCAAACCATCACAGGCGTCCTCGAGAGAATCATCTTTTTCAACGAGGAAAATGCCTATTGCGTGGCTGAAGTCAGCGTGGCTCAGGAAAAACGCCCGGTCACCATCTTGGGAGCCCTGCCCGGCGTGCAATGCGGCGAGACCCTCAAGCTCAGCGGCCAGTGGACGCGGCACGCCACGCACGGCGACCAATTTAAAGTCGGCACCTTCAAATCCCAACTGCCCGCCTCGGTTCACGGCATTCGCAAATATTTGGGCAGCGGCCTGATCCACGGCATCGGCAAATCCTACGCTAAGAAAATCGTCGACCACTTCGGCGCCGACACGCTGAAGATCATCAACGAAGACTCCGGCCGCCTGCACGAAATCCCGGGCATCGGCAAGCAGCGCGCCAAGTCGATCAAGGCCGCGTGGGATGAGCAACATGCCGTGCGCGACGTCATGATGTTCCTGCAGACCTACGGTATCACGCCCTCCCAATGCGTGCGACTGGTACAAAAATACGGCAGCGGTGCCAAACGCATCCTGCAAGACGAGCCCTACCGACTGGCCGAAGACATCGAGCGCATCGGCTTCAAGACTGCAGACAAGATCGCGCTCAATCTCGGCTTTCCGACCAATTGCAAAGAGCGCATCGACGCGGGCATCTTGCACACCATGCGCACACTGGAGGATGAAGGCCACACGCTCGGTACGGTGCAAATGATCCTCGAACACGCAATCAAACTGTTGGCGGTCGAACCCACGCTGATCCAACAACGCATCCAGGCACTCATCGAGCGCGAACGACTGTTTTCGGTCCAAGCCTACGACGAGAAAAACCAGCACCTTGGCCCCGCCTGCCAACTGCCGCCCACCGCCGGCGCGGAGAAACGCATCGCCGATGCCATTATACGTATCGCGCAAACCGCTTCCACACTGCCAAACATCAAAGTCAAGGCGGCTGTCGACTGGGCGCAACAACGCGCAGGATTCGAGTTTGCAACGCAACAAGCCGCCGCCTTGCGCCAAGCCCTCAGCTCCAAAGTCGCGATCATCACCGGCGGCCCCGGCACCGGCAAGACCACCATCCTGCGCGCGATGGTGGACATTCTGCGCGCCAAAAAAGCCCGCATTTTGCTCGCCTCGCCTACCGGCCGCGCCGCCCAACGACTGGCCGAGGCCGCCGGCGCCCCCGCCAGCACCATCCACCGACTGCTCAAATACGACGGCGCATCGCGAAACTTCACCTACAACGAAGACAACCCGTTGCCCTGCGACCTGCTGATTCTCGACGAGACCAGTATGCTCGATACGCGCCTCGCAGCGAGCCTCTTCCAAGCCGTCCCCAGCACCGCGCATCTATTGCTGGTGGGCGATGCCGATCAACTACCATCGGTCGGCGCAGGCAACATCCTCGGCGATCTCATGGCCGCGCCGCCCGCAGCCGTCACCCGACTCGACACCATTTACCGCCAAGGCAAAGAGAGCGGCATCGTCACCACCGCCCACGCTATTCTAAAGGGCGAGGCACACCCAGGCATGACCTTCCGCAGCCTGCGCGACCTCGACCCAAGTAAAGACTTCTCCTTCATTGAAGCCGAATCCCCCGAACAATGCCTCCAAGCCATTTTGTACTTGGCGAGTGAATACATTCCGAAGGCGCACAAAATCAACCCGACCAAAGACCTACAAGTTATGTCCCCGATGCACCGCGGGACCGGTGGTATTTCTGCGCTGAACATCGAGCTGCAAGATCGGCTCAACTCGAAAGCTACTGCCGAGTCACGCCTGCGCTCCGACCCCGACTATGCACCGGCCCGGCAAACCCACTTCCGCGAAAAAACCAGCAAACCACTGCCCGCGGAAATCGAATACGGCAGCACCACCTTTCGAATCGGCGACAAAGTCATCCAGACCCGCAACAATTACGATAAAAACATCTTTAATGGCGACACTGGCATCATCCAAAGCATTGCCGCCGATAGCACTGGCCTGACCATTGAGTTCGCCGGCGAGTCGATCGAATACACCAAAGGCGAGCTGTCCGAAATCCAACTGGCTTACTGCATCTCCATTCACAAGAGCCAAGGCAGTGAATATCCCGTGGTCGTCATGCCGCTACTCAAGCAGCATTTCCTGCTGCTGCAACGCAACCTCGTCTACACCGGCATCACCCGCGCCCGACAAAAGGTGTATCTCGTCGGTTCGCTCGACGCCTACGCCATGGCCATCCGCAACAACGAGCAACAAGTGCGCCGCACCCATTTGCGCGCACGCCTGCGCAAAGCAGCGGAAGCCGCCGAAACAACCGAAAGTAGTACATAGGGGGATTGACGACCACCCGTCGCATTTAGGCTGGGGCGCACAAACAGCATGGATGCTTTTTACTCCATACTGGTTCGAATTGGATTGAGCCACCTAAACAAATGAGCACCATCTCATTTCAGACCCACTTCGACATCCGGTACCAACGAAGCGATTTTCAATATGCCCACTGCCCAGCAATCCATCCGCCTGCACGGCGTCCGCCAAAACAACCTCAAAGGCTTCGACCTCGACCTGCCGATCGGCCAACTCACGGTCGTCACCGGACTGAGTGGCGCGGGTAAATCATCGCTGGTCTTCCACACCCTGCATGCGGAAGGACAACGGCGCTACGTCGAAACGTTCTCGCCCTACACCCGGCAGTTCATGGATCTGCTCGACCGCCCCAAGGTCGACAGCATCGAAAACATCCGCCCCTCGATCGCGATTCAGCAGTCCAACACTGTCAAAACCTCGCGCTCCACAGTCGGCACTATCACCGAACTGTGCGACTACTTTAAAGTCTGGTTCGCACAGAACGCCACGCTGTTCGACCCGAGCACAGGCAAGCCAATCAGCGACGACACCCCGCAATCCATCTGGCAACAACTGCTGGATGACCATGGCGACGCACACCGCGTCATCGCCTTTCCGATAAACAAACCGGAAAACCTCAACTGGAGCGAAATCCTCAAACCGCTCACCGCCCAAGGCTATACCCGGGCGGCGCTCGACGGCACGATTACTCGCCTCTCGGATCTCGAATCCAGCCTCTCGGAACCGGAATCGCGCCTTGCGGCGCACGACAGCCTGCTGGTGATTCAGGACCGCATCCAAATCAGCGCAAACAATCGGTCGCGCTTCATCGAAGCAGCCCAAAACGCGCTCGCCTTCGGCAAGGGCCGCATCCATATACTCGACACGGAAGGCAATAGCCTTGAAGCATTCACCCAAGGCCTGATCTCGCCGGACAGCGGCGAGACCTTTCGCCCGGCCTGTCCGCCGCTATTTTCGTTCAACTCCCCGATCGGCGCTTGCCCTGGCTGCCGCGGCTTCGGGCGTGTGATCGAAATCGACGACCGACTGGTGATCCCCGACCACAGCCTGTCGGTCGACGACGGCGCGATTCGTGCATTCCACGGCGAAGTCTACAGCGAAAGCCTGCGCGACCTGCAACGCGCAGCGCGCAAGTACAAGATACGCACGCACCTTCCATGGTCCAAGCTCAGCAAAAAGGAGCACGCCTTCATCATGGATGGCGAGCCCAGCTACAGGGAAGGCTACGACCAGTGGTACGGCGTGCGGCGCTTTTTCAGTTGGCTGGAAAGCAAAATCTACAAGATGCACGTGCGCGTCTTTCTCTCAAAATTCCGCAGCTATACACGCTGCCCGGATTGCAACGGCGCACGGCTAAAGCCAGAAGCACTCAACTGGAAGTGGAACGGCTTTGCGCTGCCGGATCTTTATCAAAAAAGCGTCGCAGATCTGCTAAAAATGCTTGGTAGCCACGCGGATCCTAAAGTATTCGCCGGTGCAACTGATCCCGCGACCGAGGGCAGTCATCCCACCGAACAGGGTGCCGCCCTCGAAGGCATCCGCAACCGCCTCACCTTTCTCGATCAAGTCGGGCTCGGCTACCTCACGCTAGACCGCACCTCGCGCACCCTCTCCGGCGGCGAAACCATGCGCGTCAACCTGACTTCCTGCCTGGGCTCCGCGTTGGTCGACACCTTGTTTGTACTCGACGAGCCGTCCGTCGGCCTGCACGCCCGCGACATGGATCGACTCATTGCGATCCTCCGTCGCCTCACGCGCTTGGGCAACACCGTGGTGGTGGTCGAGCACGACGAGGCCATTATGCGTGCGGCCGACCACTTGGTTGAGATCGGACCGGAACCGGGCGCGAACGGCGGACAGCTCACATACAGCGGCGACTACAATGGTATGCTGTTTTCACAGACGCATACCGGCCGCTTCCTCTCCGGCCGCGCGACCATTGACGCCCCGAAACAACGACGCGCAACCAAGAAAGGACCGCAACTATCGATCCACGGCGCCAGCAAGCACAACCTCAGCGACATCGACGTCGACATCCCGCAACGGGCATTCGTCTGCTTGAGCGGCGTGTCCGGATCGGGCAAGAGCACCCTGCTGAACAACGTCATCTATCAAAACCTGCTGGCGCAGAAGGGCCTCATCGCCGACGAACCGGCGGCGCTCAAAGACATCGACTCCACCCTGCCCCTTTCCGAGGTCGTATTAGTCGACCAAAGCCCGGTCAGTAAAACCCCACGCTCCAATCCCGCTAGCTACTCGGATGCGTGGAATGAAATCCGCAAACTATTTGCCAAACTCGATGCCGCTCAATCCGCCGGCATGCTGCCGGGCCATTTCTCTTTCAACAGCGGCGATGGACGCTGCCCCAGCTGCTCGGGGCTCGGCTACGAACGAATCGAGATGCAATTCGTCTCCGACCTTTTTGTGCCATGCGAGATCTGCGAGGGCCAACGTTTCAAGCCCGAAGTGCTGGAGATCGAATATAATGGACGCACGATCGCCGACATCCTCGAGCTCGACGTCGACGACGCAGTGGCCTTTTTTGCCGGCACCCCAAAAGTCATCCGCTGCCTACAGCCGCTGGTCGA
>DOCS01000073.1:4633-7750 GCA_003503355.1 Opitutia bacterium | reverse complement strand
GCGCACGCGTTAATCCTGATCGACGAGCCCAGCACTGGACTACACCGTTCGGACGTAAAGCGCTTGATTGGCGTGCTACAAGGACTGGTCGACGCCGGCAACTCGCTGGTCGTAATTGAGCATAACATCGACATTCTCAAGGTCGCTGACTGGATCGTTGAGCTCGGCCCTGAGGCCGGAGAAGCTGGCGGCCAGATTATCGCCCAAGGCACCCCCGAGCAAATCGCCGACACTAATTGCGAAACCGCGGAATATTTGCGCGAAGCCCTCAAGAAGGTCGTGCCCATCGCAGACCTCGACCAGCTGTTGGCAGTGGACCACAGTGATCCATCCTGCCGACAAGTCGCCGAAGCCCCGTCCACTTACAACCAACCAGCAGCCAACAACTGCTTGCGCATTCGCGGCGCCCGCGAGCACAACCTGAAGAACGTGGCCTGCGAGATCCCGCACAACCAGACCACCGTCATCACCGGCGTGTCTGGTTCCGGGAAATCATCGCTCGCATTCGATATTATTTTCGCGGAGGGCCAGCGCCGCTTTATGGAAAGCATGTCCGCCTATGCGCGGCAATTCGTCGAGCAAATGCCGCGCGCGGAGGTCGACGAACTGCACGGCATCGCGCCCACGGTCGCTATTGAACAACGAGTCACCAAAGGCACCCGCAAGTCCACGGTCGCCACCATTACCGAAGTCGCGCAATACTTGCGCCTACTGTATGCTCGCATCGGTGTGCAGCATTCTCCCACCAGCGGCGAAGCGGTCGTCAGCCAAAGCGAGGAGGCCCTGCTCAAGCGCCTCAAGAGCATCCTCAAAGAAAACAAAGCCAAACGGCTTTACCTCTGCGCTCAACTTGTGCGCGGGCGCAAAGGCCATCACCAACCACTGGCAGACTGGGCGCGCGACCACGGCTATGAGACCTTACGCATCGACGGCCGACTGGTGCCGATTAGTGAGTTCAAAAAACTGGACCGCTACAAAGAGCACGACATCGATCTCGTCGTTGCCGACCTCAAACAACCAACAGCCCTCAACCAACAACTCACCACCGCACTCAAACTCGGCAAAGGCAGCGCCTTCCTGATGCAGCCGACAGGCGGCATCCTCTCGTGGTTGTCGACCAAACGCACCGATCCCACCACCGGCGAAGCCTTCCCTGAGCTCGACCCGAAGCATTTCTCATGGAACAGCCCGCGCGGCTGGTGCCCAACCTGCCGCGGCTACGGCCAGCTCTTCGATTGGATGGCCAAGGAAGAGGACGGCGCGATCGATCACATCGACGATGTCGAGCATGGCGCCACGTGTCCCGATTGCCTGGGCGCGCGCCTCAACCCGCTCAGTCGCGCGGTGCGACTGCCGCTCAAAACAACCGGCGACAAGCAAGCTGCCAGCAGCAACGCGGTCAGCCTGCCGGACTTACTGCAACTCACTCCGAGCCAACTCCTCGCAACCCTCAAGCAGGTCAAAACGGACCAGCGCAGCGGCCCGGTGCTGGACGAACTGCGTCCCGAAATCGAAGAGCGCATGCGCTTCCTCTCGCGTGTCGGACTCGACTACCTCGGGCTCGACCGGGCCACAGCCACGTTGTCTGGCGGCGAAGCACAGCGCATCCGCTTGGCCGCCCAACTCGGCTCCAACCTGTCCGGCGTGCTGTACGTACTCGATGAGCCGTCCATCGGCCTACATGCCCGCGACAATGCCAAACTGATCGAGTCGCTCGAACAACTTCGCGCGCGCGGCAACACCCTGGTGATTGTTGAGCACGACGAGGCGACTATGAAGCACGCGGACAAGATCATCGACCTCGGCCCCGCAGCCGGCATCCACGGCGGCGAAATTGTCGCCAGTGGCACACTCGCCGAACTGCGTAACAACCAGGCTTCGATTACTGGCAACTACTTACGCCAAAGCATGCAGCACCCGCTGCGCGGTCAACACCGCGAACTGCCCGCCACATGGAGTCCGCGCAAAAAGAAGGACGCCGACCAATGGATCGTGCTGCAAGGTGCGGCACTGCGCAACCTCAAGGACTTCGACGTCGCCATCCCCAAACAACGTCTGTCGGTGGTGTGCGGTGTCTCCGGCGCAGGCAAATCGACCCTCACCCGCGACCTCCTCCGACCACTGGTGGAAGCCGCCATCCAGACCAAGGCCACCAAACTGGTCCCCTCGAAAAGCCAACTTTCAACCTTCAACCTTGAACCTTCCTCCTTCAAGGCGCTTCACAACGCCAATGATGTTCGCTGCGTGATCGAGGTCGACCAGTCGCCGATCGGCAAAACACCGCGCTCCACGCCCGCCACTTACATCGGCGCGTTCGATATTATTCGCGACATCTATGCAAGCCTGCCCGAGGCGCGCTTCCGCGGGTTCGCGGCCGGCACGTTTTCGTTTAACACCAAGGGGGGTCGCTGCGAGAGCTGCAAGGGCGCGGGGCGTGTGAAACTTGAAATGAACTTCATGCCGGACACCTATGTGACCTGCGAAGACTGCAATGGCCGACGCTACGGGGTCGAGCTCGACGAGCTGCGCTGGAATGGCAAGAATATCGCCGACGCCCTTCAAATGAGTTTCGAAGAAGCCGCCGAATTCTTCAGCTTCCACACCGGCCTAAAAAGCCTACTCGACGCGATGGTTGAGACCGGACTCGGCTACCTGACACTCGGGCAAAATTCGCCCTCACTTTCCGGCGGCGAAGCACAACGCCTCAAACTGGTCAGCGAACTGGCAAAAGGCATGCCAACCTTTAAAGAACGCCAATATAACAAAGGCCGAGGCAACCTCTACATCTTGGAAGAACCCACGATCGGCCTGCACCTAAGCGATGTCGAACGCCTCATCGAACTCATGCATCGCTTGGTCGACAAAGGCCACACCGTGGTCGCGATCGAACACCACCTCGATGTGATTGCCGATGCAGACTACATCGTCGAAATCGGCCCCGACGGCGGCGATGCCGGCGGCCAGCTGCTATATCAAGGCGATGTCGCCGGACTGAAGCAAACCGAGGGCAGCGTCACCGCCAAGTTCCTATAACCGCAGTGACAGGCAGGCATCGCCTGCCTGTCACTACACAGCTGTGATACAGGCTTTGCTGCGCCATCTACGGCAAAGCTCCGC
>DOCS01000073.1:710-4585 GCA_003503355.1 Opitutia bacterium | reverse complement strand
TTCCGGATGCTTGGTGTCGAGCTTTGCAGCATCAGGACCCATCTTGCGCAGACGCGCCTTGTTCTGGATCGTATCGTTTTGACGTGGCGCATGTTCGGCTGCGCCTTCTTCGTCCTCGTAGCGGCGCTCTTTACCAACCAGATCAAAACGCACGGGACAGCCACTGAGACGGAATTCGTGGATGATGGCTTTTTCCAAATAGCGGCGATACGCAGGATCGAGACGTTCGATGCGGTTGCAGAAGAAGCGAATACGCAAAGGACGCGAGCCGGTCTGCACCGCATAAAAAACTTTAAATCGCTTGGTGCCGACGACCTTGGGTGAGCGCGCTTCAAACAGCGACTCGATCAGGCCATTGAGCTTGCCAGTCGGGATCTTCATGTCGAGCGTCGCGGAAATCCCCGCAGCGGTCTCCAACATCGATTCAATCCGGAAGCCAGTCTCCGCGGAGACAAACAGCACAGGAGGGTCTGGAAGGAAGAACATTTCCTTGCGCAGCGACTTTTCATAGGACTCGAGGAAATGCTTAAGAGAGCGAAAGCCATCGATTGGTTCGCGCTCCCATTGCTCGATAATCAAATCCCACTTATTGACCACGATCACCAGCGCACGACCAGCATCCAGCACCGCACCCGCCAACGCTTGATCCTGCTTGGTCACCCCATCAACGGCGTCAATCACCAGAAAGACGACATCCGAGGATTCCATTGCGTGTTGCGTGCGCACGCTGGAAAAGAATTCCACCGGGCTATCGACTTTGGTCTTGGTGCGCAAACCAGCGGTGTCGGCGAGGCGGAACTTCAAAGTCTCGCCATCCTTATGCTTATAATCGAGATCGAGCTCTACGGAGTCGCGGGTGGTGCCGGCAACATCACTCACGATCAGACGTTTCGAATCGAGCAAACGATTACCAATCGACGACTTGCCGACATTGGGGCGCCCCATCAGGGAAATACGTATGCGCTTCGGGTCGACTGGCGCGTCAGCGTCGAACTCCGGCTTCTCGCCCAATTTAGCTTTAATTGTATCCATGAGCTCACTGACCCCGCGGCCATGCTCAGCGGAGACAGCCAGCGCATCGCCTAGTCCCAGGTTAATAAACTCGTACGCGTCGTCTTCATTTTCCTCATGGTCTGCCTTATTCGCGACAAGGATCACCTCTTTACCATAGCGGCGCAGCTTCTCTGCAACAATCTCATCCAGCGCGGTAATGCCTTGGCGCACGTCCACCACGAACAAAATAACAGATGATGCTTGAATCGCGAAGCCCACTTGTTCTTCTGCCGCATCTGCGATTTTCTTAGGCGTCATCTCCAACTCCATGCCTAAACCACCAGTGTCGAGCAGTACGAAATCGTCGCTCACTTCGGCGGAAATCAGGTCACGCGTCACGCCGGGCATATCATGCACGATGGACAAGCGACGCCCGCAAAGCCTGTTAAATAGACGGCTTTTTCCGACATTGGGACGGCCTACAAGGGCCACGGTTCTGGATGGATCGATCATTTTTAAAAAATTGGATGACGTTCTGACTTAAATGGCGTGGCCATTCAGAAGCTAAAACTATAACGGAGCAGACCTTGCTGTCTATGCTCGAAGCGCGATAGAGGCAAAGGATACATGCCGCCTGCGCTAGTGCCGAGATGCCCTAGCAATCAGTAACTTACAAGGTTTATTTACGAACCGAATCAGCGTAACGCTCGATTCGGTCGGTTGCTTCGATGATACGCTCATAGCTGGTGGAGAAACTGGCACGTGCGAAACCGGCGCCGCTCGGCCCGAAGGCAGTGCCGGGAACGATCGCCACCTCCTCTGTCTGCAACAACCCTTGGCAAAATTCCATCGAGCTTAAACCAGTCGATTGAATGGAAGGAAAGGCATAGAAAGAGCCTTTCGGCAAGTGGCAGGTCAGCCCCGACTCGTTGAAACGGCGGACGATCAGATCGCGACGGCGATGATATTGCGCCTTCATCTTCGCGACCGAAGGACCACCATTCTTGAGCGCTTCGATGGCTGCCTCCTGAGAAAGAATCGGCGCACAAAGCATGCTGTATTGGTGCACTTTCATCATCGCCTCGATCAGCGAAGCCGGACCGCAAGCATAACCGATACGGAACCCGGTCATCGCGAATGCTTTGGAAAACCCGTGCAAAAAGATGGTGCGCTCCTGCATGCCCGGCAAGGTGGCGATACTGGTATGCTCGCCTTCGAAAGTCAGCTCGGAGTAAATTTCGTCACTGATCACCAACAGGTCTTTTTCCACCGCAAACTTGGCAATACGCTCCAGCTTGGCTCGCTCGGTCACCCCACCCGTCGGGTTGGTCGGAAAGTTGAGCATCAGCACCTTACAACCCGGCTCCCAGGCGGCTTCGACGGCCTCTGGATTGATCCCGAACTGATCCTCGGCGGATGTGCCAATCGCGATCGGTTGCGCATGCGCCAGCACGATGCTGGGGCTGTAGGAAACATAGCAAGGCTCGTGGTAGAGCACTTTGTCACCGGGGTTGAGCACCGCACGCAGTGCGATATCGAGCGCTTCGGAGACACCGACGGCAACGAGGATCTCGTTGTCCGGATTGTAGCTCAATCCGAAATTCTGTTCGACGTAGGTATTAATCTCACGGCGCAGACGAATCAGCCCCATGTTATCGGTGTAACTGGTCTTGCCTTTTTCGAGGGCGAAAATCGCCGCCTCGCGAATGTGCCAGGGCGTGACGAAGTCGGGCTCGCCAATGCCCAGCGAAATCGCCTGCGGCATGGCCGCGACAATCGCAAAAAAATCACGAATACCGGAACGAGGCAGACTCACCACGTGGTCTGCGATAAAGCGCTGACTGCTGTCGCCCATTATGCACTCACAGCGGGTTTATCGCTGTCCTCATTTGGAGATAAAAATAAATGGCCCTGCTCTTTGTAAGCGCGCAACATGAAGTGAGTCGCGGTGGAAAGCACCCCTTCGACACTGGCTAGACGCTCGGAGACGAAAGTCGCTACATCGCGCAGATCCGCACCGGTGGCAAAAACCAACAGATCGTAAGAACCTGACATCAAATAGCAGGACTCCACCGAATCAAATTGGCTGATGCGCGCAGCCAGACGATCGAATCCACCATCACGCTCTGGGCTGATTTTCACTTCAATCACCGCTCGTACAATGTTTTCTTGCGCACGCTCAGGGTTCAGCACAGGACGCCAGCCGAGAAGAATCTCTTCCGCTTCCAGGCGCTTTAATTCTACGGCGATGTCACTCTCCGACAAGCCCAGCACCTGCGCCATTTGCGCAGTATCCAGGCGTTCACCCTCAAGAAGTAGTTGCAAGACAGAGCTCATAAGTGCGGCAGTAAAGAGCAAACCTCCCAAAAGGCAAAATGCAAAAAAGAATATTTTGAGGCACCAATCAGCACTTGCCCACAGAAGCGGCGTGCTGCCGAAGCGCTGCCTCGACCTCATCCACCAGCGCATGAAGCGAGCGAATCAAGCCCTCTGAAATCTCACGCGCCGCCTCAATCTCACAGCGAGTACAAGCGGCCTCAAGCGCATCCGCAGTGGCGACGACCCTATCTGCGCAGAACACTCCGGCAACTCCCTTGAGCGTATGTGCCATGAAGGCAATTTGCTTAAAGTCCGCGTCACGCAGCGACAGCTCGAGTTGATACACGTCCTTAGGCAGCGCATCGGGCAAAATCTGCGCGACACTGATCATATCCTCCCGCTCATCCTCACTCATCGCATTCAAGCGTTCTGCAAAGCTGAGTTCCAGCGCGATACGTGCCCGGGGCGCCTCGCCGAGCTCCCGCTTCCGGGCCTGGGCTGCAGCCAGTACCTCCTTCAAACGCTCCACTCTAAATGGCTTTGAAATATATGCATCCATCCCA
>DOCS01000073.1:0-616 GCA_003503355.1 Opitutia bacterium | reverse complement strand
GGCATTTGTATATCCATGAGCACACAATCGAAACGCGTGGCAGTCACTGCCTCAACTGCACGCCGACCGTCCGAAACCACCGTCACCTGATGCCCGAGCTTCTCCAGGCGTCGCTTCGCAATCGCCTGATTGACCGCATTATCATCTGCGAGCAATACATTCAGGCGCCCGAGCGGCGCCCCCGCAGCTGCTGACTGCGAAGAAACAGCTGTTGGGCGCGCGCCGCGCACCTCAAACGTCTCCAGAATCACTTCAAGCAAGGTCGTTCGCTTGACCGGCTTAGACAGGGCACGCGCGAGGCCAAGCTGTTCGGCACGCTCCATTTCGGAACGATTCAACGAAGAGGACAACAACAGCATTTTGGTCTCTCGTAGCTCCGAACGGCTCAACACCAAGCTCGCTAAATCAAGCCCGGTGAGCCCCGGCATTTGTTGATCTAAAAAGATCAACTGATACGGATCGTCCAATCGGGCGGCACCCTCCAACTCGGCAAGTGCCTCGATTGCGCCGCAAACACTCGAACCCCGATACCCCCACCCCGTACACATTTGCTCATAAATCTCACGATTCGTCTGATTGTCGTCGACAATCAGAACACGCAAGCCCGCCAGCTTCT
>DOCS01000062.1 GCA_003503355.1 Opitutia bacterium | reverse complement strand
TCGGTGTGCGCTTCGGTCGGCTCCGACGAGCTCCACGCCACCCAAAACTGCGCATAACTACTGTCCTCGCTAATCACCGGACGCGTCGCGTCATAAGCATTATTCATCGGCCGCCCGGCAAACGGCTGCCAACGCACGCCGACCTGCATGTGGTCCGTGGTCCAGGTGTAACTCTCGCGCGCCTGTGTCTGCTGACCCGCTGGTGACTGGGCCGCCGACAACATCGACGTCGCAGGAGCGCTACAAAAACATGCAATGACCGCCACCCAAAGTCCGGCTCTGACAGCGACGTTGCTCTGGAAGCAACGCAAGATTTTGCTCAAATGACTCTCTCTCATACAATTTATTTTTTATAGGGGTTCGTAAAAGGGGGCCCAAAAAAACAACTTCTGCCAGAATCCGCAACACCGTTATCCGAGATTCAGCAGCAGACTGGCAAACGCTGCCGTACCGCGCAAGACCTGGTATCCTCACTGGGAATCGAACCCAGATCGACTATTTAGGAAACAGTTGTTCTATCCATTGAACTATAAGGACTCAACCAGATCGTCAAAACCTAGATTGCACCAGCAAACGAGCAAGCTTTGATATGAATAAAGCTTAGACTTGGCAACGCGATGAACATTTGCACAGTCAATTGAGAATGACACCTGAAGAAGCACTGCAAAAACATTTCGGAATGCCGTCCTTTCGGGCTCCACAGGGGGACATCATTAAGGCGGTACTAGAGAAGAAGGATACACTTGTCGTGATGCCAACCGGCGGGGGAAAAAGCCTGTGCTTCCAGCTACCCGCCCTTCTGTTGCCGGGCGTAACGCTGGTAGTCTCACCACTGATCGCATTGATGAAGGATCAGGTCGATGCGCTGCAGGCCCGCGGTTTGCCAGCGGGACTGCTGAATAGCTCACAGACACTGGAGCAGCAACGAGAGACCCTAGACGGAATTCGCAACAACACTCTTAAGATCGTTTACGTCGCGCCTGAGCGCTTTCGCTCGAAGTTCTTCCTCAACGCATTACCCAAGGACGCCATTAGTCTGTTCGCGATCGACGAAGCACACTGCTTGTCCCAATGGGGGCACGATTTTCGACCCGACTATATGCGACTCGGCGAGGCACGCAAAGCAATCGGCAATCCGCCCTGTATCGCACTGACCGCAACCGCCACTCCCGAAGTGCAGGTCGACATCAAGAAAAGCCTCGAGATGAGCCATCCGGCCGAGTTCGTTGCTGGCTTCGCTCGCGACAACCTGAGCTTCAACGTCCGTCAAACGAACTCCGACAGAGACAAACTCCAAGCGATTGAATCACTGATCAAGCAACACACCACGGGAATCATTTATTGCGCAACGCGCAAATCCGTCGACGCCGTAGCCAAAAAGATCGAGCACCTCACCAGCTCAGTGATGCGCTACCACGGCGGACTCTCCGACAGTGAGCGCAGCGCCGCCCAAGACCGCTTCATGAACGGGGGCGCCAATATCGTAGTCGCGACCAATGCATTCGGCATGGGAATCGACCGCTCCGACATTCGCTTTGTGTGCCACTACGAAATGCCTGGCAGCGTCGAGGCCTACTACCAGGAAGGTGGACGCGCGGGGCGCGACGGTCAGCCCTCGGTGTGTGAAATGC
Source organism: Opitutia bacterium (assembly GCA_003503355.1). GTDB lineage: Bacteria > Verrucomicrobiota > Verrucomicrobiia > Opitutales > Coraliomargaritaceae > Lentimonas. The sequence continues at coordinate 3,920 of DOCS01000062.1, read as the reverse complement.
TATTTTCCTACGCCGATAAGCGCGTGCAAGACTTCTTCATCGAAGGCGCCAACCCGGGAAAAGCGTTGATCGCCGAAATCTTCGACCTACTGTGCGCTGAGAGCGACGAGAACCACGAGGTGCGCCTGCCGGTGGACGACCTCTGCGAACGTGTCGGGCGCAAAGTCAACCCGATGGCAGTGAGCAGCGCGATCTCCGTCCTTTCGCGCCAGAATTGGATCGAGCGCTTCGATATTCCCGGCAAACGCCTCAAAGGGACCCGCATCAAACAACTTGGACAAAGCGGCCGTCACCTGCCAATCGACGGCGAGGCGCTAGCGATCAAAGCGAAACGCGATGAAGAGCGCCTCAAAGCAGTCATTCATTTCGCCTATGCGCAAACCTGCCGGCAGAAATGGATTCTCGATTATTTCGGCGAACGCAACGGCGCGAACTGCAAGCGCTGCGACAGTTGCCGCCAATCGAAAAACCGCGAATCCCGCAAACCCAGCAAAGACGAGTTCACCTTGGTGCAAAAAGCCCTCAGCGGGGTCGCGCGTATGAGCCGCAACCTCGGCGACGACGAGTGGGCACCCCGCTTCGGCAAACGAAAAATCATCCAGTGCCTACTCGGCAGCCGGGCAGCAGCGATACGCGACAGCGGACTGGATCAGCTCTCGACCCACGGAATCTTAAAAAGCGAGGGCAGCGTCTATGTCGATGCACTGTTTGAGGCTCTGGAACGGGCCGGCTTGGTGCAGGTCATCGCCGACGGAGACTATCCGCTGCTCCAACTAACGCCGACTGGGGCGCGTGTCATGCGCGGCACCGTGAAGATCGCACTGCAGCTACCCGAACGCACGGCCGGCGCACTCAGTGGCAAACAAGCAAGTGGTTCAGCTACTGCCAGTCGCAACAGCAGCCAAGCCGGCGGCATCCTCGACCGCAGATTATATGGTCTACTAGTGGGACAACGGGCAAAAATGGCCGCAAAAACCGGCAAACCCGCCTTCACGGTTTTTTCGAATGCGGTGCTGGTTGAACTGGCGAACAAGAAACCGACCAACCCAACTGAGGCCCTCGAAATCAAAGGCATTGGCCCCGCAAAATTAAATTCAGTACTCCCCGAGTTTCTACAAATAATTAAGCAGAACTCGTAGCCCACTTTAACCCCGCAATGGCAGGTCGCATAAAGTCGCACACATCAGTCGAAAATTTTACTTGCGCCCCCGACGCGAAGCCCTACGTTTCCTCGATTCATGAGCACAGACACTAAGAAACTCAATCGCTCCCGCAATCCGATGGACTATACGTTCAACGATGTAGAGCTACTTTCCCGCTTTGTCACAGAGACGGGCAAGATCCTTCCTCGTAAAGACACAGGCCTTTCCGCTAAACACCAGCGTCGCATCACGAACCGCATCAAGCAGGCTCGTAACATGCTGACAATGCAGTAAGCTGTGCTACGAAAGTAGGTTTTTTCAATCCTTCCCTTTTTGCGGGGAAGGATTTTTTATATACACACACCCCGCAAGCCATGGCCCACCTCAGCAAAGTTCTTGAAGCAAACAGGTCAAATCTCGATCACTGCGCGCAACTCCTGCGTAATGGAGATGTCGTCGGCATGCCAACCGAGACCGTTTACGGCTTAGCCGGCAATGCACTTGACCTGAATAGTGTACGCAAGATCTTCGAGGTCAAAGGGCGCCCCCTAATTGACCCGCTAATTGTTCACTTCAGCAACCTAGAGGCCGCGGAACCGCACATCGAGTCAAACGACTGCGTGCGCCGTCTAGCCGAAGCCTTTTGGCCCGGACCGCTCACCATGGTGGTCCCCAAGAAAAACAGCATCGCGGACATCGTCACCGCAGGACTTCCCAGCGTGGCCATCCGCGTGCCCCGCCATCCGGTCTTCCGTCAAATACTGGAACGCATTGACTTCCCCCTAGCCGCCCCTAGCGCCAACCCCTTCGGCTACGTCAGCCCGACCCTCGCCAAGCACGTACAGCAAACCCTAGGCAGCCGCATCAAAGCCATCCTCGACGGCGGCCCCAGTGAGTTAGGCCTAGAATCAACGATCATCGATCTACGCAACCCAGAGCAACCGGTAATCCTCAGGCATGGCCCCATAACCGAGTCGCAGATCAGCGAGGTACTACAAATGCAACTAACACGCCACGTCGACCAAGCCAACAACGAAGCCGCCCAAAGCGCGCCAGGGCTACTCACCAAGCACTATAGCCCCAAGGCCAAAGTCAGGCTATTGCCACACGGCGACACGCGCCCGCGATCAGAGCACACCGAGCCCAACGCCAGCACCACCCTAGTACTAAACCAGAAACCGAGCTGGTACACCACGCAACACAACATCTTCTGGCTCTCAGAATCAGGCGACCTTAGCGAAATCGCGCACAACCTGTTCGAATTAATCCAAAGACTGGATCAGCAAGACGTGCAACAGATACTGATAGAGCAGGCCCCCGAGCAAGGCATTGGCCAAGCAATCAACGACCGCCTACGACGCGCAGCCGCCAAGCTTGAAGCGATCGATTAGACGCGCCATTGCACCCCAGCCCCTCACCAGGGCGAACGAATGCTCCATCCGGCTGCGTACTTCGAATAAGGATCACGGCTAAGTGTAAATGCGGCCTGCCTTACGGGCAAAAAAAAGACCCGCCATAAAGGCGGGTCTGCGGTACATTTATAGGAATCAGGACTTGCCCTGAAGCTCAGGCTTAAGGGCCCCTTTTCCAAGGTCCTGCTCTGACTCCACATCGTGGTGAACATAATAATCGCTATAGCTCTTATCTGAATAACTGTAATAATAATAAGACGATAACGTGCTAGAAATATTATTCAGAATGGCTCCAAAAACAGGCGTATTTGACTCCGCCATGCGGCGAGCATTTACCATAGCTGTCTTGCGTTTAACCGTATTAAATTTGACGACATAAATCACGCCATCAACCAGCGGCAGTAAATTAAGCGCATCACTGACCGCACCAAGTGGCGGGGAGTCAATTACAATCCGGTCATAGCGTTCACGCAAATCAGCCAGCATCGCTTCGAATTTGGCACTATTGAGAACCTGAGTCGGATTCTTAGACTTCCCTCCTGTAGGCAAGACATCAAGATTCGGGTAAACCTCTTTAATAATCAACTCATCCAAACTCACACCTTTATCAACGTGATTGAGCAAGCCGTAGTCGTTCTCCAGCTGCAGCGACTTTGCCACATTCGGAAGGCGAAGGTCAGCATCCAGTAGCAATGTTCTTTCCCCGTGATTCGCAAAGGTGAGAGCAAGATTAGAACTGACAAAAGACTTACCTTCACCAGGTACCGTACTGGTGGTCACGAGAATTTTTGCATTCTTACTCTCCTCATTTAGCCTCAATGAAGAGTGAATTGTTCGGAAAGTCTCAGTCACGTGACGATCCACATTTGATGCGACAGCCTGCGCCTTAGAATGCGCATCCAACTTCTTGATCTGAGGCACAACACCAAGCAAAGGCAAGCCAATGGCACCTTCAATATCGAATGCACTTTTGACGCGATCATCCAAAAAAGCGATCAACAAGACAAATCCGGCCCCAGCGGCCAAGCCCCCAAGAAAACCAGCAGCGAGATTCATCGGAATATTCGGAGATGAATGACGCATAGGCGGCAAAGCCTCATCAATCACTCTTGAATTCGGATTTTTCAAGGTAACCTGCGCCTTCTCTTCAGTCAGCCGCGAAACCAGTGCCTGCAGGAACCCCTGCTGGACATTGAGCTCACGCTCAAGCGAGCTATACTCAACACGCGTCTTACTTAACTGGATCAGCTCAGACTCCTTTTCAGCCAAACGACGACTAGCGAGCTCAAAATTCGTCTTCGCCTCAGCATAAGCGGAATCAACCTTGCCAACGGAGTTCTCAACAGCAGACACCAACTCCACTTCT